>JBHIDG010000108.1:0-9606 GCA_046760025.1 Woeseia sp.
TAGGAATCAGAAGTTAAAGCTCAGTCCAATGGAAGCGACCGGGTATACCTTAAAGTTATCGAACTCGGCCTGGAGTTCCTGCCGCTCTACTTCGAGCGCCAGCAGGAACGGACCACTCAGGACCGGGTCGGTGGCGATGGGTCCATCCGCCGTCAGGCCGACTATGGGAGTGTCCTGCCATAGAACGCCCAAGTCGAGGTTGATGCTGGCTTTGCCGAAGGCCCGAAAATCGAAACCGATGCCCGTGTACGGTGCCGTCGATTCAAACGTGACCGCGCTGCGCAGGGTGCCGACCTCGGATGCCGGAAGCGGAACCCCGCCAACGACGATAATCCCGCTGGTGTCCTGATTCAGCAAGGCGATTTCGTTTCCGTTGGAGAATAAACCAACGGTAAAGCGCATCGGATTGAGCGGGAAGCGGAAATTGGCAGTGCCGTAAGCGTTGTCGAGCCCCAGTTCCGCGACATAATTGAGACCTGCCTGTAATCCGGACATATCGTAGTCGTACTTGTTAAACCCGACCCGCAGGTCGAGATAAGGCAGCGGCCGCCAGGTGGCCTCGAGGCCGAGGCCGAGCGTGCCGGCTTTGGCACCGATCCACAGGTTGTCGTCGGCGAGTGACTTGCCGGCGAGTAATGATAAAAATGCTGTAAAAACAATACCGTATCTAAACGCACTCATGACACCACGCTCCAGTTTCGCGATCGTCCGGCACCGAGAGTAAGTGTGGTCGCGGTCGCGGGCAGTGAGTCACGTCACAGGCTGGCACACAGGCAGGTGATGAAAGTCAACTTCTGTGACCCAGGTCTCGAAAGCGGCACTGACGGTCATGCCCAAACCGCCAGCGGTCCAATCACGCACCCGACCGACGGGCCCGGAATGGGCAGAAAACGCCGATTGCTGCGCGGGCGCAATCGTATTCACCGCGGTAGTCCGATGATTCGGCGACTTTGCCGGAAACTGGAGTTTTGTTAACGCCGGCACAGTTTCGTCAGGGGTCGCTTCGCTAAACTGCCCCGGAATCTGGGGAGAAATAGTCGGTTTGTATATGAAGGAACTGACCTATTGGTCGTGCTCCCGCATCACGCCTAGGGCTATAAACTGACAGAAATTCAGAAACTTACACGTGATCCGGTTGCTGCAACCTTTTGAACTACCGATACGTGTAAGGGAACGGGCAGGAAGAAAATGATGAATCTGAGGGCCACAGGCTATGTGTTGCAAAACATGTCCGTCACATGCAAATGACGCTGCCAGGGGCCGCCTCGACCCTGCACCTGATGACAACCCGGGACGGTTGTGATGGTGACGAGGATGAAACCGCTGCCTTCGGTCGGCGGTGATCAGATTTCCACCGCGGGCCACGGGATCGCCGCGCTCAGGGTGTTGTTGTACAGCCATGATTCATGGGGTCTGGGCCATCTCAGGCGAAGCCTGGCGATCGCCGGCGCCATCACAGCTCGCTTCTGCGATGCAAATGTTCTTATCGTCACCGGGTCACCCTGCGCTACGCAATTCGAGTTACCGGACCGCTGCGACGTGCTCAAACTGCCCGCCGTCAGCAAGGATGTGCGTGGACAATACATCCCGCGGACCCTGTCTGGGTGCGTGTCCCGCACGATCGAACTCCGCAGCCGCCTGATCCTGGAGTCATACCATTCCTTCGATCCCCACATCGTCATCGTGGATCACCAACTCACGGGACTGCTGGGCGAAGCGCTGGGCATGCTGCGCGAAGCCCGTTCCCAGGGCAAAACTCTGATTTATGGTATGCGCGATGTACTTGATGCACCAAAGGTTGTGGCCACGGCCTGGGGCTCACACGAACATCAATGGGCCCTGGCGCACGCTTACGACCGGATTTGTGTTTACGGCACCCCGGAAGTCTTCGATCCCCGCACACAGTACACGATGCTCGAACCGTTCCGGCACAAGATCGAATTCACGGGTTATATTGCCGCGCCACTGAACATGACCAGGCGCCGCCCCGTCCCTTCCCTGCGCAAGAAAGTGTTGGTGACAATGGGCGGAGGCGAAGATGGTCAGCAAAGGGTGGACACTTATATCAGGGCCCTGAAGGGCAGATCTGCCGACTGGGATTCCCATATCGTGACCGGCCCGCTGATGGATCCTTCGAAGGTCCGGCACTACAAGCATGAGATCCACAGGCTGGGCCTGGCGGACCGGGTCCGGATTAATCGCTTCTGTGCCTACCTGCCGCGACTGTTGCAGGAATCGGATGCGGTGGTGAGCATGGCCGGCTACAACAGTTGTGCCGAAACAATGCAAAGCAGGGTACCGGCCATCCTGATGCCCCGCCTCCAGCCCAGAAAAGAGCAATTGATCCGCGCACGGCGCCTGGAGCAAATGGGACTGGTCAAATGTATTTCAGACGCAGACCCGGAGCGGCTTCGCGATGCCATCGAGCAGGCGCTGGATCGACCGGACTCGTTGAAAGGCTACCCGAGCCTGAATGGCCTGGACGCGCTGTGTGACATGATCGGCGGCCTCATTACCGCTGGCGCGCAACAAGTCGACAGGCACGTCGTCTCAAGACTCAAGATCGGCGCAGCGTAAGCCATGTTGACCGAGCAGGAGCATTCGCTGATCCGACGCGAAACTGCGATACCCGGTTTTCGCTACCTCCTGCATCCCGACCGGCTGGCATCGCTGCTTGAAACCGATTGTGGAATCGAGGGCTTGCAGAATCTGCGGCTCAATTATCTCCGCTACAAAGCCGGCATGAATTGCATCGCGCGCTTCGAATTCCCGAATAGCGGGGAATGGTCATACGGCTATGCGAAGGCGTTTGGCGCGGACGCCGGCATCAAGCTGCAAAAAGCCCGCGACAAGCCGGCTTGTTCCGGCCCGCTCGGCCCCGGCCGGGTCATGCTGGATGAGGAGCAGATACTGGTCTGCTTTTTCCCGATCGATGCCAAGCTCGGGAGCCTGTGCAGGCTGACGGAGCGACGACCCCGTGAAGAACTGCTGTCCCGTATTTTCAAGTCACACAGTGGTTGGCAAGAAGCGGTATTTACGCCGCTGAATTACAAGCCGGAACGGCGGTTCGTCGCCCGCTTGAGCAACCATGCGGGTGACTGTGCGGCGGTGAAATTCTATTCCCGGGCTGAATTTGAAAAGGTCAGGAAATTCCGCAAGCGCCTGCGAGAATCCGACGGCGTGCGCATCCCCGCATGTATCGGCGGATCGAAGGCGCATCGAGTGCTGGCCTACGGCTGGTTGCCCGGCTCGACCCTGCGGCCGCAAATTGCCGACCGGGACCTGGCAGCCGTGGAAGCCGCCGGCGAAGCCATCGCTCATTTTCATCGCGGCACACAGCCCGGACTGGAGCATCTGGACCGTAAACTAATGGTAAGCAGCCTGGACGCGCTGGCCAGCGAGCTCGCCATTCTGTTGCCAGCGCTGGAGCCGTGCGCCGGCACACTGGTGCGACAGTTGGCTCAGTGGTGGCTGGACCGGGACGATCCCCGGGTCCCGATACACGGCGATTTCTATGACAAGCAGGTCACCGCAGCCGATGACGGGGTGGCGTTGATCGATTGCGACAACGCCTACCTGGGTGATCCCCTGAGTGACATCGGGTGCTTTATAGCGCACCTGGAGCGCAGCGCCATCAATCACCAGATGGAGGCCGCGGACATTCCGGCAGTGGTGTCGGCCCTTTTACGCGGATATCGGAACATCGGGCCGGGGCTCAACACGCGCGAATTGAACCGGTATATCGCGCTCAGTCTTTTCCAATTGGTCCACAACCCCTTCCGTGACCGTTCGGAGGACTGGCCCTCGCAGACAGTTGCGCTGTTGCAGCGCTGCTCTGAGTTGTTTGCATCGGTTGGTCCAGCGACACGGGATGTGGCAGCGGTGACGGCACAAAAGCCGCGGGTCGGATACGTGCTCAAGGTCTACCCCCGTTTCTCACAAACCTTCGTGATGAACGAGATCCTGGCACATGAAGCAGCCGGCCTGCCGCTGGACATTTTTTCGTTGCGCCTGTCGGATGACGTGCGTTTTCACGAATCCCTCGCGCGAGTCCGGTCGCGTGTCCACCAGGTCCGGCGCCCGTCGGGCAAGGCGTCCGGATTCCTCGAACAGTTACATGCGACCGCACGCCTGCTGCCCGACGTTTGGCAGGTGGTCGCGGATAACCCGGAAGTCATCGCGTCAGACATGTATCAGGCCGTGGTGCTGGCGCGCATGGTCCACGAGAAAGGTATTCGCCACCTGCATGCGCATTTCGGCACGGTGGCTACAACCGCCTCCAGGTTGGCAGCGCGCATGGCCGGCATCACCTATTCCTTCACCGCACACGCCAAGGACATATTCCACGAGTCCGTCGATGAACAGGTCTTGCACAGCAAGCTGGCAGACGCCGCCGCCGTCGTCACGGTCAGTGACTACAACCTCAATTACCTGAAATCCCGTTATGGGTCGGCGGCAGAGCGTGTAATTCATATCAATAACGGGCTGCCCCTGGAGGAGTTTCCCTTCAGCGAGGCCCGGGGCCGGGAGCCCCTGATTCTCGCCGTCGGCCGCCTGGTGGAGAAAAAAGGCTTCGCGGAACTCATCCGGGCCTGCCACCTGCTGAAGGCAAAGGGCAGGCGATTCCGCTGTGAAATCGCCGGGGGCGGTGTGCTCATGGAGGAATTGTCCGCCATGATCCAGGACCTGGGACTGGCCGATTTTGTCCGCCTGCTGGGGCCGCAGCCTCAGGGTGATATACGCAGAAAGCTGCAGCTTGCGGCCGTCCTGGCGGGACCCAGCGTCGTGGCCGCCGACCAGGATCGCGACGGACTGCCGACAATCCTGCTGGAAGCCATGGCCATGGGCACGCCGTGCATTTCGACGGATGTGACTGGCATTCCCGAGGTGTTGCGGGAAGGCGAAACGGGCTTGTCCGTGCCGCAAAGGGACGTCGAAGGCCTGGCCGCCGCCTGCGAGCGTCTGCTGGACGATCCGGAACTCGGCGTTCGACTGGCCCGCAATGCCCGCCGTCAGGTCGAGGAGAAGTTCGACATCGTGACCAATGCCGGCCTGATCAGGCAGATGATTGAATCCGTCATCGACGGGAGCGGGCGCTAGATGCCAAGGATCGCGGCCGTCAACCAGGATCGAGGTATTGCGCCACACCGCGACAAGGGTGCCGCTGTGCACCTGGTTGCCATGCGTGACGCCTTCGCCCGACTGGATTGCGATGTCGTCGCTTTTGACCAACCCGACGATGCCGTGTTGGCATCGGCCCTGTCATCAGGCCGGGGTGAGCACCCGTTCGACCTCGTGTATGAACGCTACACGTTGGGAAAGGCGACGGGTGCACGGTTCGCGCGGGAATCCGGCATTCCGATGGTTCTCGAAGTCAACGCACCACTGGCGGACGAACAACAGCGGTTCCGCGGCACAGCGGAAACCGATGCTGACCGGGCAAGCGACAATTTCCTGTTCACGCAGGCAAATTGCGTGGTGGCCGTGTCCAGCGCCGTGGCGGAATATGCCTGTGCCAGGGGCGCCCATCCTGACGCCGTGATGGTCTGTCCCAACGGAGTGGATACGAAACGTTTCAATCTGCAGGTGGATGGCGCTGCGCTGCGGCGCGAGTACGTTCCCGATGGCGCTTTCGTGATCGGCTTCCATGGCAGGCCACGGCCCTGGCACGGCTTTGGTCATCTGGTGTCCGCGATCTTGGACCTGTCGGCGCGGAGCTTGCCTGTCCACCTGCTGGTCATCGGTGAAGGGGAATTCGAAGCACTGGACAGGCTGCCCGAAAAACGCTTCACGCGCGTGGGCTGGCAGCCGCATGCGAGGATGCCTGAATTTGTCGCGGCCTTCGACGCCCTGCCCCTGACCTACCAGCCGGACATCCCGTTTTATTTTTCACCGCTGAAGCTGATGGAGGCCATGGCCTGCGGCGTGGTGCCGGTTGTACCTGATCTCGGTGACCTGGCCCGGGTCGTCGATCACGGCAAGACCGGCTACGTCTACCGCCCAAGTGATACGAACGGCATGGTGAATTTGCTGGCGCAGCTGATCGTGGACCCCGGGGAACGGATGTCAATCGGCCGCCGGGCCGGCGAGACGGCTATCGCATACAGCTGGGAAGGCATCGCGGCCACGGTTCTGGATCGTGTGGCCGCCGACGGCGAAGCCGGGAGCCGCAGGAGCGTCAGCGGATGATACAAACCGTGACTATTTCGCCGCTCAAACATTTGCTCGAGCAGATCGAAGACCAGCTCGAGAGTACCGGCATCCGGGGTCATATTGCCAGGCTGGAAATCACCGGCGAGGGTGTCGTGCAGATGGAACTGGCGCTGGGCGAGCGTCGCAGCTGGTACGCCTGGGAAAACCAGGCACTGAGCAAACTGCCGGTTGCAACAGACGATAAGTTACCCCTGGCTGCCCGGCTCAATGACGCATCGTTCGCCGCCAGGACCCGTCTGCTGAGCTACCGGCCCGGCCGGCGCCTCACGCTGATCGATTACTCGGGGCAGAAGCCCAGGATCCTGAAGGGATTTCGTCGCGGGCACCTCGACCGCATGGTCCGGAAGTACGAGGTCGCGCATGCGGCCCTGGCCGGGCGCGGTGTCCATGCGCCGGAGGTGATCGAGTACGACACCGCCAACGAAGCGCTGGTCATGGTATTCAAAGCCGGCGAACGTTTGCGTTTGTCGGCGGATACCACGGAATTGTTCTACCTCGTCGGGAAGGGGCTGCGTGACTTTCAGGAGCACGATGCCCTGGCGGACGAATGCGCGTTTGACAGCAGGGCTGAACTCCAGGTGATCGACAAGCATGCGGCGCGCCTGCAGCAGATGGGCGGACAACTGCCGGGGCATTGGCCGGGCTTACGCAAGCGCCTTGCGGAGGCATCGGCCGGCCTGGCTCCGGCCGTCGTCGGACTGGCACACCGCGACCTGCATGACAAGCAGTTCATTCAGCAGGTCAATTACCTGGCCTTACTGGACTTCGACTTGATGTCCCGGGCCGACGTGGCGCTGGACGCCGCCAATTTCCTCGCCCACCTGGTATTGCGCAAGCTGCAGGGCTTGCAGGGTGCAAGCCAACGCGGCATCGATGCCGGCGGCAAGAAATTTCTGCAAGGGCTGGCGAGGAACGAAGAATCGGGATTCTGGGAAAGACTGCGATTCTATCAGGCAACTACGTTTTGCAGGCTGGCCCTGGTTTATGCGGTACGCCCCAAGTGGGTCGGCCTGATGCCCGACCTGGTCACCATGGGCAACCGCTGTCTGGATGACCTGGACAGGATCAAGGAGACTTAAATGAAAAAGCTACTGAAGGTATTTTCGACACCAGCTTGGCTGCTGCTATTTGCGCACGCCACCTGCCTGGCGCAATCCGAATCATCCGTTAACGTGTTGGCGGAGGGTCACTGGCTGGAGGTTAGAGGAAGCTACCAGTCGGACGGAACCTTTCTGGCTCAGCGCGTGGACCTGGTGCAGCCCGGCCGCTACGAGAGCCTGATCGGTACGGTTACCCGGGTGCAGGCAGGCGGCTATTTCACCTTGCTGGGCCAGCGCGTACAAGTTCAGGAGAAGACCGAGTTTGGCAGGGTTAACAGAAACGCTCTCCAGGGCAGGCGCGTGAAAGTGGAAGGCTATTACCGCAACGGGGAGAGATTCTCCGCAAGAAAAATCAGCCCCAGGGGCGAGGGCCGCGAGAGAATCGTGGGCCGCATTGACGGCATCCGCAGAAACGGCTGGAGGCTCGAGGTGGACATCATGGGCTACCGGGTGCTGATACCCCGAGAACTTCCGGTGCGCCACGAGCTGGCGGTAACGCGTTACGTGTTGGGCGAGGGCCGCGCGCAGGCCATCGTCGACCGCAACCGGGACGAGGATGACCTGTTTGGCAAGGGCGTAAGGGTTAACGACAAGCTTCTCCTGGCCGGCCAGGTAACGGCACGCGGGATCATGGAAGACGAGTTCGACCTCGATGCGGCCGACCCGGCCGACCGTAATGACCTGGAAGCCTATTTCCGGGCAAGGGCCGTGTACCAAGTAGCGTCTTCATTTTTTGCCGTCGCCGAGTTGTTTCACCGCCAGTTGATACGCGATGACGATATAGCCGGCCGTGTGACTAAATCGGAAACGAAGCCAGGGGAGACCTATCTCTACTGGATCGACCCGTTAGGCATCGGCTTCGACCTGCAGGTCGGCCGCGCAGATTTCGACGATGAGCGCGAGTGGCTCTACGACCAGAACCTCGACACGGTCCGCGCAATCTGGACCGGCAACAACATCCGGGCGGAACTGTCCTATAGCGAAACCCTGGACAACGGCAACCTCATCGACGAGGCGGCCGCGAACAGCATGCTGTACATCTCCAACAATGACGATGACCGGCATCTGGCTGGATACGTTATCCATCGGGACTTTGATCTGGCAGTACCAATCCAGCGCACACACTACGGTGTACGGGCATTCGGCGAGTGGCTGCCGCAACAGGAAAGCTGGCTCGAATTGGCGTACATGAACGGCAGCGTTGGCCAGGCCGACAACCGGGGCTGGGCCTTCGATATCGGATCGACGTGGCAGTTTCATGACCAATTCTCCCTCACACTGGGCTACGCCATGGGGCAGGGAGACGACCCGCAATCGACCGAGGACAACACGTTCCGGCAGTCCGGGCTGCAGGACAACAATGCCAAATTCTCCGGAGTCACCTCGTTTCGTTATTACGGCGAACTGATGGATCCGGAACTGGCGAATCTGGAAATCCTGACGGTCGGCCTCGGCTGGCTGCCGAGGAGGGGCATATCGCTGGACCTGGTTGGGCATTCCTATCAGCAGAACGAGCTGAGCGTGTTGCTGGTCGACAGCGATATTTCCGATCAGCCCAACGGAATCGACAGCGATCTCGGCTGGGAAGTCGACCTCGTGCTGGGGTGGAGAACCGACAGGCGGTTGGACCTCGAAGCAGTCGTCGCGCGGTTCAGTCCCGGCGATGCCTTCAACGCGGCCGATGACGCCCTGCTCGGCAAACTCCAGTTCCGGTACCGGTTCTGACGGAGGCCGTGCCTGACAAGGTCGCCCTGTGCGAAGCGCCCGGCCCGGAACGGGCAAACCGGGATCGGAAACTGATATGGCAAGACCTGAAAGACTGAGACAGGCAATTCCGGGTGTCTGGCGCCTGCTTCATCACGTGTGGCCGTACATGCGCGAGTACCGGCCGTTGCTGGCGGGTTCGTTCCTGGCCCTGTTTGCCGGGGTGGCGATGCGGGCGCTCGAGCCCTGGCCGCTGAAATTCGTATTCGACTACCTGATATTGCCCGACACCGCCCAGAACCATCCCTCGGAATGGATTCAGGGTCTCGAGCCCATGATCCTGGTAACACTGGCAGCCGTATCCATGGTGATCATTCTGGGCCTGAGGGGCCTGTGCAGCTACTACCAGAAAGTCGGTTTCGCGCTGGTTGGCAATAAAGTCCTCACCAGGGTGCGCGGCGCGCTGTTCCGGCACATTCAGTGCTTGTCGCTGTCCTTTCACAACAAAGCGCGCAGCGGCGACCTGATCGTTCGGGTGATCGGCGACATCGGCCTGCTCAAGGATGTTGCTGTCACCGCGTTCATGCCG
>JBHIDG010000109.1:0-9549 GCA_046760025.1 Woeseia sp.
GAGTGACTCACGATAGACAATCGGGCATCAGCATCAATAGATCAGACCTTCCCTAATATCAAGGATATGAACGTTGGGCCGCTTTGGCAATAGTCGTCCACTTTGTGTCGCCTTAATCGCCGTCGGAAGCCGGCAATGCGGGTCCAATTGTCGGCAATTGTGGCAAAGCGCAACGCGATTACCGCAATAACTGCGGTCTGACATTGTCTCTCGGATCAGATACCGGCCATCACACTAAATGCCGCTCTCCCCGTACTTCTTGAGATGCAGTTCCTTTGCCTGGCCGATCCAGTCGTCGTGTTCGATACGGCCCTTGAACTCTTTTAGCTCCGAATTGATGCGCGCGATTTCCGCTGGCCCGAAGGCAGCGATCTGCCAGTAATGGTAGACGCCAAGGTCGTGCAGCGTCTCTTCGAAGACTTTGCCAATGCCGACGATCTCGGTAAGGTCGTCCGCCTCACCCTCGGGTTCGCTGAGGCCGAATATCGGCATCGAGTCAGCCGTAGTTGTAGCCGATCCTTGTGCCTGATCGGGCACGTTCCGCATGCCTGCCAGGTTTTTCTTGATATCGCCGAGCTTGAATCGCAATGTTTCTGATTCCTGCTCGGATTGCTCGTACTGGCTGCGATATCGTCGTGCATCGATTTCGTATTGCTTGCGGCTGCTTTCCATGGATTGCAGGCAATGGGCCAGTTCCCTGTTCTGGACTTGCAGGGCCTCCAGCTCGGCAGCGTCGCGCTTTAATGACTCGGATTCTCTCGTCGCCTGTGCGGCCTCGTGTTTGAGCTGGGCATTGTCGGCTTCCAGAGAGACGATCTTCTGTTCGATCTCGTCGAGGTTTTCAAGCCTCGATTGGGCGGACGCCAACAGGTTGCTGACGGACTCGTGTTCCGCCTTGGATGCCATGAGCAGGTTTCTGAGGGAATCCTGTTCCGACTTGGCATCCTCGAATTTCCGTTCGAGCAATTTGCGTTGTTCCAGTGCGCTCTCGAGCTGACCTTTGTAGAAATCCTGGACCTTGGCAAACTCTTCCTGCAGTTGCGCTAATTGCTGCTTGGCTGTGTTGGCGATAATCTGACTCTTGGACAGTTTCTCCTTGAGTTCATCCCGTTCCGCGCCGAGCGCGACCAGCTCTTTTGACAGCGTGTTGGTCTTCTCGTACACGGATTCGATGTCCGTTCGGCTCTTGATGGCGGCGTGTTTATACTTTTGTACAGCGGCTTGTTCTGCCTCCAGTGAGGCCTTCAGGGAGTGGTTCTCGGAATAAAGCTTGTCCCTTTGGGCGATCGCCTCGTCGAATCGGCCCCGCCACTTGAGGCCTACCTGGTCCAGATTTCGGCTGCTCAGACTGGCTTTGATCAGCCAGCCGACGACCCCACCGAGAACGGCGGCACCCAACAGGTACAGTCCTGTTTGAATATCCAAGCCAATCATGGCCAGCTCCTCGCCGACAGTCAGGTTGCGGCCACTAGAATAAGCTATTCAAGAACTTGCGAAGTATGACCGATTGCACAAAGTCAGTACAAACTCGGGGAAAACCCGCCTATTCCAGGGGCACCATGTCCTGCAGCACGGTAGGAATCAGCTCGGCCACCGTCGGATGGATGTGAACGGCGCACGAGATGACCGTATAGGGCTTGCGAGCGTACATCGTGTCCAGCAGGCAGTGGACAGCTTCGTCGCCGTTGAGCCCGAGGATGGCGGCGCCGAGAATCTCCCGGGTGTCCGCATCGACCATGACCTTGATGAAGCCGCGGGTTTCCCCGAACTCACGCGCCCGGCCGACCCGCGTCATCATCCGCTTGCCCACCAATGCCCGTCGCCCGGAGGCGCGGACCTCTCTCTCGGTCATGCCGATGCGGCCGAGAGGCGGATCGATAAAGAGGCCATAGCATAGGATACGATCCGTGACCTTGCGCGGATCATCGTCGAACAGGTTGGCCGCGACGATTTCGTAGTCGTTATAAGAAGTGTGCGTGAATGCGCCGCGGCCGTTGACGTCACCGATTGCCCAGATGCCGGGCACGTTGGTCTGAAGGTGCTCATCGACGTCGATGAAACCGAATTGACTGGTCTCGATACCGGCATCGTCCAGACCGAGATCATCGGTATTCGGGGCACGGCCGACCGCGAGCAGCAGGTGCGATCCTGTTTCCTCCTCAGGGCCCTCCTCGCAGCTAACCCGAACGGCAATACCGGAATCAGTTACGCGAGCGCCAATACAGTCGGCGTTCAGCCGGATACGGACGCCCTCTCCCTCGAGGATCTCTCTGACTGTGTCGGAAACATCGTCGTCGTCGCGACCGATGATGCGGTCCTGCATCTCGACGACGGTCACCTCGCTGCCGAACCGGCGATACATCTGGGCGAACTCCAGGCCGATATAACTGCCGCCGATGATGATCAGATGCTCGGGGAGGAAATCGACCTCCATCATGCTCGAGTTGGTCAAAAACGGTACCTCGGCCAGGCCCTCCCAGTCGGGTACGCGGGCGCGGCCGCCGACATTGATGAAAATCTTTCCGGCCTCGAGCACGTTGTCGCCGACCTGAACCGAACGCGAATCGACAAACCGGGCATGCCCGCGAATGAGGTCCACATTTTCCATTCCTTCCAGCCAATCGGTGACGCCCCTGTTCGACGCGCCGGACACTTGGTCCTTGCGGGCTTTCACGGCAGCCATATCCACTGACAGGTCGCCGTCGATGGAAATGCCGAAACGGGCGGCTTCGCGGGCCATGTAGGCGACTCGTGCGCTGCCGACCAGCGTTTTCGTCGGGATGCAGCCGACGTTGACGCAGGTGCCTCCGACGAGCTTTCGCTCGATGATGGCTGTCTTCAGGCCTTCGGCATTCATCCGGTCGGCGAGCGCAGGGCCGGACTGGCCGGTGCCGATGATAATTGCATCGTATCTGTTGGACATTATTCATGACCCCTGGATGAATCAGTCTACGAGCGTGGTCCTTACCTTTACCTCGCTGTGCAGCGTGCGGTGAACGGGACACATGTCGGCGATCTCGAGCAGGCGCTGTCGCTGCTCGTCTGTCAGGGTACCCTCGACCGACAGCTCCCGCCGGAACTCGTCGACCTTACCGCCCTCGGTTTCGCAGTCCTTGCAGTCCTGTGCGTGAATCTTGGCGTGCCTGATGCGCACCGTTGACGATCGCAGATCCAGGTTTTTGCGCATAGCATACATGCGCAGCGTCATCGTCGTGCAGCTGGCGAGGGCTGCAGACAACAGGTCGTACGGTGAGGGCCCCTGGTCGGTGCCGCCGTAATCCTCCGGCTCGTCGGCGATCAGGGTGTGTCCTGCGGAAACGATGTCCGTCCTGAAACCATTCGCATGGGTACGTGCCACGGTGTCGACGCCGTCAGAATTCAAATCGTCAGCGGCCGTCGTCTCGGCGGGCAGGTAGCCCGATGCCCATGCGGCGATAACGCGGCCTGCATAGCGTGAGTCCTCCTCACGGGTCAACAGATGATCGGCCCGATCCAGGCTTACGAAACTCTTTGGATGTCTGGCATGCAGAAACAGCTCCCCGGCATTGTCGATTTCGACAGTGTCATCCAGCGGCGCATGCATGACGAGTAAGGCTTTTCGCAATTTGCCGATGCTTTCCGGCAGCTTGTGCCGCTCCAGGTCGTCGAGGAACTGCTTCTTGACGACAAACGGCCGGCCGCCGAGCCGCACCGTGGCCTGACCGTTCTTTTCGATCTCTTCGCGATCGTTCTCGAGGACCGCGGCGATGTGGGACGGCCGGGAGGGAGAGCCGATCGTGACCACCGCGGCGGCCGAGGGGATGTGCGTGGCTGCCTGCAGCACGGCAGTCCCGCCCAACGAGTGACCGATCAGGATTGTCGGCGCTTGATGATCAGTCTCGAGGTACGAGGCGGCCGCCAGGAGATCACCGACATTGCTCGAGAAGTTGGTATCGGCGAACTCGCCTTCACTCTGCCCGAGGCCGGTAAAGTCGAAGCGAAGCACGGCAATGCCGGCATCGTTCAGGGACTTTGCAATGTTGCCGATGGCCTTGAGGTTTTTTGAACAGGTAAAGCAATGTGCGAAAAGCGCGTATGCGCGTGGGCGTCCGGCCGGAAAGTCGAGAACTGCGGCAAGCTCGTGTCCGTCGCTGCCCTTAAACCGTACATTTTGGCGTGCCATGACGATTCTGCCTCGTTAGTTGCCCGTGTCGGGATTCTACAGTCAGCGAGTAACGGAATACCCGGTAAGGCAATGACCGGGCGCGGCCGCCGCCAGGGCCGCGTCCATCCTAGTGCAGGGGCAGGTGCTGCCGGATCAGTTCGGTGAGCTGCCCTTTCGGCCTGACGCCGATGGCTGCCTGCCGGGCCTCGCCGTCCTTGAACAGGATTAGAGTCGGGATACGCCGTACGCCGAACCGACCCGCGCTCTCCGGATTGTCGTCGACGTTCAGCTTGGCGACCTTGATTTTTCCATGAAAGTCCTGCGCCAGCTCCTCGATCGTCGGTCCGATGATCTTGCAGGGCCCGCACCATTCCGCCCAGAAGTCGACCAGGACGGGAACATCTGACCTGATCACCTCGTCATCGAAAGTGTCATCCGTGACGGTAACCGTGCCCGTTGAAGTCTCGTTTTCCATGATCGTGTCCATTGCAATCTACTTGGCCGGACCCGTCAGCCTGCCAATTGCTGCCGGACGGGTTGCCATGCGCGGGTCGCGAACGCGTCGTCGACAGGCGTGTCCGCGATATGGTTTGTATAGTTGCTGATAGTCTTGAAGCTGACGCCCAGGACTACCTCGAGCACTTGTGCCTTACTGTATCCGGCTCCGACAAATGCGGCGATATCGTCGTCGGACACCCAGCCGCGTTTCTCGACGACGGCGGTAGTAAAGTTCCGCAGTGCCTCGAGCCTGTTGTCGGCGATTTGCTGATCGTTACGAATTGCCTCAACGACGTCGGCCGGGACTCCCTGCATATCGGCGGCGACTGAATGCGCTGCCATGCAGTAATGACATTCGTTAAAGCGGCTAGCAGCCAGAATCACCACCTGCCTTTCGGTCGGCGAAAACGACGATTCGTCGAAGATACTGCCGATAGTCAAATAAGCTTTCAGGACAGCCGGCGACTCGGCGAATACGCCCAGGAGGTTCGGTATGAAACCGTAAGCCTTTTCTGCTTCGCCCAGCAGCCCCGCCGATTCGGGTCGTGCTGTTTCTTTTGAATGTATGTTGAGTGTCGTCATGATCAGCTCCGGTTCGATGCTTTCAACGAGGCAATCAGTTATTCGCGCTGCCGTACAATATAGGACCAGCGGGAAAGCCTATCTATTACTGTCAGTCGCTAATTTATGTCTGATCGTCTAGTCAAGAAGCTTTGTTGGACTTTCGAGGCCGAGCGTGATGATGCCGATCGGCAGCACGACCAGGGCCGCCGTGATGAAGACGTAGGCACCCAGCCAGTTGTACAGAAGGCCTCCCGCAATGAGACCGACGATACTTGCGACGGCGCCGATGCTGCCGCCGGCACCCTGAACGGCGCCCTGATGCCGGTCGCCGGCAACTCTGGAGAGCATCGCCATGACCGACGGCCACATGAGCCCATTGCCCAGTGCAATCAGCGCGGCCGCCAGATAGATGACGAAAATCTCTTCCCGGATCAGACACACGAATCCTGCAGTCAGGACGATCGTGCCGCCCATCGCGAGCGTCTTGTCGGACAGTTCTCTGGATGCCCTGGCCAGGACCGGACCCTGTACGACAACCATCAGCAGACTGAGGAAAGCAAAAAATGTACCGGCATCGGTAACGGACCAACCGAGGCCCCGTACGGCATGAACCGGAAATCCGATGTAAAAGAAACTGAATCCGAGCATGACCAGGAAATAGACCACCAGCAGCGCCGCCACGTTGGTCATTTTGAGGATGTCGCCGAAACTCGCTTGCTCTTCGGCGCGAATCTCGAAACATTCCCTGTGCTCCTGGCCAAACGTCTTGCGAAGGCTCCGGGGCTCCGGTAGTCGCGTTATGGCACAGGGATCATACTCCTTCAGGGCAAGTGCGATGGTCATCGTGGCGGCGAACGAGATGAGCATCGCGGCGATCACGGGGAGGATCTCTCCGTATACGGTGGCGCCGAGCAGGCCGGCAAGCGCCGGCCCGAGAACGAATCCGAGGTTGCCCGACAGCGCCATTTGCCCGAAATTCCTGCTGCGATCTTGCTCGTCGGATATGTCTGCGAGGTACGCGTTGGCAACCGAAACGTTTCCGCCGGTGATTCCGTCTACCGCCCTGGCGATGAAGACGATTACAAGCGGTAGGGTCAGCGTAAATTGCCCGATGGCCGATGAGTCCACCTGACCGATGGAATAAACCGGCAGAAAGAATGCCGACAGGAAAACGAGCCAGGAAACGAGCGTGCCCAGTTGGCTCAACAACAGAATCTTTTTGCGACCATAGCGGTCGGACCAGCGCCCGAGGATCGGTGCGCCGATCAGCTGAAAAGCGGAGTAAGTCGCGCCCATCAGGCCGTAAACGAACGCGTTGCCGCCCCACTTGGTGACCAGAAAAACGAGGAACGGAAGGACGATGCTGAAGCCGAGGGTGCCAACGAAGTTGACCGAGAGGATAGGAAGCAAGGACATCCGCGTGCCTTGGTCCGGTTACGAGCCCTGACACATTTGCTGTTGCACGGGCGGCTCGTCGACGCATTCCTGACAGCCACGCGCGTGTTTCAGCGCGGTCGCATACCATTCGAACTCGTCCAGAAATTTCACGACTCGTTTATCGTACGCCTGATCCAGCGCATTTCCGTCATCGTCGAATGCATTGCGAATTTGCGGCACGGGAAAGGCACTTGGAATGCTCGGCGTGCCGAGCTCGGCCAATATGCCCCGCAGGTTGACCAACGCTCGCACGCCGCCAAAGGCGCCTGCGGAGTACGTGACGATCGCGCTGGGTTTGTACAAGTACTCGGTTTGATAATGATCGAGGAGATTCTTCAATGCCGCCGGCACGCTGTGGTTGTACTCGGCGCTTACGATCACGAATCCCTCTGCGGTCTCGAGAATCCGGCCAAGCGTTTCCATGGAATCAGGCGCCTTGCCGGCATCGTATTCCTTGTACATCAGATCGAGAAACGGTAATTGATGCTCGTTTGAATCGACCAGCGTCACATCGTGACCGCGTTCCTCGAGCTTTCGGACAATATAGCGTGCTGCCCTGATGCCCTGACGGTGACGCCGGGCGCTGCCGTAAATAACTGCGGTGTTCAGGTTCGTCGAATTCGGCATGGTCATTCTCCCAGTGAGGCCGGCGGGTCGGCGACATTTTCGTAAATAGGATCGATGCCGTTCAATCTTGGTGTCATATTCCTGTCTCGCGTCGGGTCATAATTAGTTATACGTAGTGCGTTTGAACCAATTCCGTTCTATCTTGATCAAACTATCATTGATTGTATATCGCCAGAGAGGGCACCCCGATGACAGCAGAGCTAGCCGAAGATAGACCAGTGGTAACGGAATCAGAAGCCGAGCCTGAACTGGACCTCAGTCCGGCGAAGGCGCTGTTCTGCGGAGAGATTGTCCCGTCGTCTTTTTGGCCGTATCCCCGCACGTCGGGCGAGCAGAAAGAAACCCTCGATCTGATGGTTGACTCGATAGACCGGTTTCTCGAGGACAGGGACGACGACTTCCGTACATGGGACGAGGCGAGCGCGCAGCCCGAGGAGTTCATTCAAAGTCTGCGCGAGCTGGGCCTGTTCGGCCTGATCATCCCCGAGGAGTACGGCGGCATCGGCCTGTCCAATGCAGGTTATTCGCGTGTGTTGCAACAGAGCAGCCGCTACGACAGCTCGGTGTCTCTGACCATCGGCGCGCACAGCTCGATCGGCATGAAGGGTTTGCTGCTGTTCGGAACCGAGGCCCATAAGGAGAAATACCTGCCGCGGCTGGCGACCGGTGAGCTGATGGCAGCTTTCTGTCTGACCGAATCGGGCGCCGGGTCCGACGCTGCTTCGATCAGGACCAAAGCCACCAGGAATCCTGATGGGAGCTGGACTCTGAACGGCGAAAAGATTTGGGTTACGAGCGGCGGTATCTCGAACTTCTACACAGTGTTTGCCCGCACAGACAGCGATGCCGGCAAGATATCGGCTTTCCTGGTCGAACGCGACCTTCCGGGAGTCACCACGGGCCTCAAGGAAGACAAGCTCGGTATCCGGGCGTCCTCGACGACGACCGTCAATTTTGCCGACGTCAGGCTTCCTGCCGACAGTCTGCTGGGCGAGGAGGGAAAGGGCTTCAAGATCGCGATGTCAATCCTGAATAACGGCCGCACGGGCCTGGGCGGCGGAGCCGTCGGTGGAATGAAGACCTGTATCGCCCTTGCGGCGAAGCAGGCGATCGAGCGCAAGACTTTCGGAAAGAGCATTGCCGAGTATGGCCTGATCAAGAAGAAAATCGCCGGGATGACGGTCGACTGTTTCGCCGCCGAAAGTGCGGTACGGATGGTAGCGCACTACATTGACTCCGGACGTACCGATTACTCGGTGGAGGCGGCGATCAGCAAGGTGTTTGCCAGCGAGGCGATGTTCCGTACGGCCAACGAGGCGCTGCAGATAGCAGCCGGCAACGGATTCATGAAAGAGTTTCCGTATGAGCGGATCATGCGCGACTCGCGAATCCTGACGATTTTCGAAGGAACGAGCGAAATCCTCCGCCTGTTCATCGCCCTGTCCGGCATGAAGGAAGCCGGCGTGTTGTTGAGTGAATTGAAGTCGGCCACCGATGATATTTTTAACAATCCGATCAAGGGATTCGGTCTGCTGAGTGATTACGCAGGACGTCGAATCACACAACTGACCTCACTCGGGCAGGACCGCATCGTTGGCTCCGTTCCCGACACTCTTCGTGATGATGCACTCGTATTCGAGAAGTATGCGCTTGAACTCGGGCGAATGTCGGATGTGCTGCTGCGTCGGCATGGAAAAGCGATCGTCGACAAGCAATTTGCATTACAACGCACCGCCGATGTCGCCATCGACCTGTTTGTCGGATTATCGGTGCTGTCACGTGTCAGCACGATGACGCCGGAAGATACCGAGGAGTATCAACAAGCCCTGTCTGTGGCTCACATATTCAGCCAGCAGGCGAAGCGGCGCATGAACAGGAGTTTGCGTGCAATGCTCCGCAACGAGGATGAGGCTGCCAAGTCACTGGCAGACCATGTTTTCGCAAAGGAAAGCTTTCCGTGGGATGCGCGTTAGTCCCATTATGCCCGGTGTAGAAGCAAGTTGAGTTGCCGGTGCTGAAGTCAGCCAGATTAATTGCGGTTGCCGCGTTCTTCAGTCTGCTGCCGGTGACCGGGTCCGCTGTTGCGACTTCCAGGAATGGCTTTGTGCTGGATGACGCCCTCGTGCCGGCTGACGAGATCCTGCATGGCGGTCCCGAACGCGATGGAATTCCATCGCTGGACTATCCTAAGTTCGTCAAGGCCGGGGAAGCAACGTTCCTCGCGTCGACGGACCGGGTCCTCGGCATAGAAGTAAATGGTATTGCGCGCGCCTATCCCG
>JBHIDG010000110.1:0-9542 GCA_046760025.1 Woeseia sp.
CCAGAAACGATGGGGAAAGGCGACGCACACGATAGTTGTCTTTTATATTATTCAAAAGTTCGTCCACCGTTTGATGCAAAGTCGGGTGAACCGCATCCGGGGCGATCTCTACCAATGGCACCAGCACGAAGCGTCTGAGGTGGAGCTTGGGATGGGGCAGGATGAGTTCGGCTGTTTCCATTATCCGTTGACCATAGAGGCAACGCGCTGGGCACCCAGACGGACCAGAACTGCACGCCGACCATCCCCTCACGCAGGCGGGGAATGTCCGTATCGTGTTCCCTCCGGACCGAGAGGTCATACTGCCGGATGTCACCGTTCGCCTTCTCGCGAATGACCCATGGCAGGTCATTGTGTCCGTCGACGATTGGCGCAGCCCGCAAGATCGACATCGCGTGCTGGAGCGCCTTGTCAGGCTCCTGCGTGTGTCCGGGTGTGACCGCGCACGGCGCAAGACCGATGACGATTGCAAGAAGCAGTGGCTTCATCAGTCAGCCGGAGTCGGCCTGCTGCTCACGCAGCTCGGCAATGCGTTTCTGTACGGCGTAGAACAGGGCTTCGCGAAGACCGAGCAGCTTGAAGACCTCGACGATGGTGAAAAAGGGTGCCGCGAGGTTTGCCTGTATCGGGTGTTTGAGTAAGACAGGCATGGACTTCTCTACGGCATGACCGATGAACTGGGCGGCATATCCTCCGAAGAAGGCTGCGGCTGCAATTGTCATTGCTGTAGTGCGCGGTAATACACCCAGGAACGCGGCGAGCTCGGCAACAGCAAATGCGAATACGAGAAATGCAACGGCGAAGAGATGATCCAGCGTCAGATAGAAGAGAAACATAATCAGTAGAATAACCTGCGCCAGATTGATCTGAATGCCCGCGATGTCGAAATTCAACCAGGTCATCGGGATGAACGCGCCGAGCATGATCGTCGGGATACCTATCAGGTGAACCGCGATGTTTACCGGGTGCTGATGTGCAGAAGCGTAGCTCACCAGCATGTCCATCAGCCTGGATTCTTTGTTCATTGTCCTCTTGGAGTGATATCGTGAATTGCAGTAATTTAACACGGGCAATGGGCCGATTTTGGAACAGGCGAATGACGAAAGCCGGATCTGGCACGGTAAAACGGTCCTGACGGTTCTGATCTTGCTTGCGCTCGGGGTGACCGTCGGAATTCCGCAGGCGGGCGTGGTCGGCGCTTTCATTATTGCGATCGTCGCTTCCGTAATTGCCCGCAGGCACGGGAGCTTTCGGGACATGGGTTTTCGGCGGCCCGCGTCCTGGCCGAAGCTCATCGGCACGACCCTGGTGTACGGCCTCGGCATTCAACTGGCGTTCACGGTGATGATCGAGCCGGCGATGGAAAAGCTTACCGGCGACCCCGTCGATATCAGCGCATTCGATGGCGTGCGTGGGGACTTTGCGAATTTCCTGCTGCTGATGGGGCTGGACTGGGGGGTCGGGGGATTCCTCGAGGAATTCACGTTTCGCGGCTTCGTCGTCGGGCGGGTGCGCTGGTTGCTCGGTTCGGGCAGGGCGGCCACGTGGGTAGCCGTGCTGGCGGCGGCCGTCCCGTTCGGAATCGCCCATCTGTATCAGGGCCTTACCGGCGTGCTGGCGACCGGCATGATCGGCTTTTTGCTGGGCATGATCTATGTCTGCCGGGGGTTTAATCTGTGGTATGCCGTGTTCACGCACGGCTTCATCAATACCGTCGGAATTATCGCTATATATATGGGTATAGATAGTGACTTGCGGGGTCTTATGTTTTAAGGCGGTTTCGCTGTTTCGACAATTGCGATAGCTTTGATTCCTGGGTGAGGTGGTTCAGGTCATGTCAAATAGACTGGTACAAATAATTATCCTTGGGGCAGTTTTTGGTATCGCTGCATACGCACAGGCCGAGAGGACCGTGGTCGAGTTTCGGGGCAGCAGCAACATGATGACATCGGAATTTGCGGTAAGGGCGCCATGGATTCTCGACTGGCGTGTGAGCGGCAGCCAGACCCACACGATGGGCTTCGAAATCACGCTTCTCGATGGCAAGTCCCGAATGCACAAGGGCCGGGTTTTGAAGTCATATAGCACGGGCAACGGCGTCAGGCTCTTCAACGAGAGCGGTAGTTTTCGTTTCAGGATCAGCTCCGGGCTCGCGAACTGGCATCTGAAAGTGAAGGAGATCACAGAATCAGAGGCAAGGCAGTACACGCCGAGGGGAGGCGGTTGAGGCGCATAACCCTGACGGCGATTTTGCTGTTGACTGGATTGGGTGCCTGCTCGGATCGTCCCGGTCCCGGCCACAGGGCAACTGATGCAGGCTTTCAGAAGGAGCTCCAGCTCCGCTTTATAAACGCCAGACCCGGGGATGTGATCACGATTCCGGCGGGCCTGCATGAGATAAACCGCAGCCTGTCCCTGAACGTGTCGGGCGTAACCATTCGCGGCGAGGGGATGGACAAGAGCGTGTTGTCGTTCAGGGACCAGCTCCAGGGAGCGGAGGGGCTGCTGGTCAATGCGAGCGACTTCACGATTGAGGACTTGGCGATCGAGGATACGGTCGGCGATGCACTGAAAATCAACGAAGGCAGGAACGTCGTCGTCCGGCGCGTCCGCACGGAGTGGACCAACGGACCGGACGAGGATAACGGCGCCTACGGCATTTATCCGGTGCAGATAGAAAACGTATTGCTCGAGAGCTGCGTCGCAATAGGCGCATCGGACGCCGGCATCTACGTCGGGCAGTCACGAAACGCCATCATCCGCAACAACCGGTCGGAGTACAACGTCGCGGGCATCGAAATAGAAAATACTGTCGGCGCGGATGTCTATGGAAACGTGGCGATCAACAACACGGGCGGGATCCTGGTATTCAACATGCCAGATCTTCCGCAGGAAGGGCACAGCACGAGAATCTACGATAACGAGGTAGTCGCGAATAACACGGACAACTTCGGGGCTGACGGCACGCCGGTTGCCAGCGTGCCGACTGGTTCGGGCGTCGTCATAAACTCGAACGACAGAGTCGAGATATTCGATAACGACATCGCCGACAACGATACAGCCAACATCATTATCTCGAGCTACTATTCGACCGGCTACCAGGGAACCCGCGACGTCGTCGAGCGATACGATCCTTACCCGGAGACCATCTATATCTATGGGAACCGGTTCTCGGGTGGCGGCACGTCGCCGGATGGCATCGAGCTGAAAGCGCTGAAGCTCGCGATGTTCGGGCTCGACGGCAGTTTTCCGGACGTGTTGTGGGACGGTTTCGTCAACAGCGACAAGACCGATGCCGACGGCCACCTCAGGCCGGAGTTCGCGATCTGTGTGGACAACGGCAATGCCGAAGTGCTGAATGCCGATCTCGGGAACGGCAGCGAGAATGTCACAACGGACTCCACTCAGCACAGATGCCGGCACGATAAGTTACCAGCTGTCAGGTTGACCCAGAATTAAAACAGATCGGCGCAATTACGCCGATTGGTCTATCCTTAAAGAAAGGCAACGTCGGGATGATCGGATGAGCAGACCACCGCGATTTCTCCGTGAGCTGCGGCGTCGCAAGGTATTCGGTACCACTGCTCTCTACATCATCGCGGCATGGGTGATTCTGCAGGTTGCCGATCTGGCTTTTCCCGGACTCGGTATTTCGGAAGATGCGATCCGCTATGTGTGGATCGGTGCGTTTCTCGGTTTTCCGCTGGCAGTGCTGTTCGGCTGGTTATACCAGATCACGCCCAAAGGGATTACTCGGACAGTGCCGCTCGGCGCCGGTGAGGCACCGGACGTCTCTCTGAAAAGAACAGACTATGTGTTGCTGAGTGCCCTTGTCGCAGTGGCCGGGGCGATTACGCTTGGGCTGCTCGATGAGATTCGCGATGTAGAAACCAGGGAGCCGTTCGATACCAGGGCTCGGCAGATTCAGCCGAATTCTATTGCCGTGTTGCCACTCGAAAATCTGACCGGCGATCCGGAACAGGATTATTTTGTAGACGGTATGCATGAGACACTGACTGCCGTCATGGCGCAGATCAGCGCCCTAAGGGTTATCTCCCGAACGTCGACGGACGCGTACAAAGGCATTGCCAGGCCCCTTCCCGAAATCGCCAGGGAACTCCGAGTTGCAAAAATCATAGAGGGATCGGTACTTCGGTCAGGCGATCAGGTGCGAATAACGGTGCAACTCATCGACGCAAAGACGGACGAGCACCTGTGGGCGGAAAACTACGATCGAGACATGAAGGACATATTGGGCTTGCAATCGGAAGTCGCGCTAGAGGTAGCGGAGCGGATCCGGGTCAAGCTGACGCCCGACGAAGAGCGACGGCTGACGAACACGCGCCAAGTCAATCCCGAAACTTACCGGGCGTATCTAAAAGGCACCTTCTATTTGAACCAGTTCACGCCCGAAGGCATTGCGAAAGGTCTCGCCTACCTGCATGAGGCTGTCGAGAATGACCCGGGCGACCCGCTTGCCTACGCCGGGCTTGCGCGTGGCTACAGCATAATCGGCCACAGCGCCAGTCCGCCGCCGGATGCCTGGGCGCGGGCCAGAGAAGCGGCAATCAAGGCCGCGCTTTTGGATGACGAATCGCCGGAAGCTCACACTGCGTTGGCCGAAATCAGGCTCTATTACGACTGGGACTGGGCCGCGGCGGCGGATTCGTTCCAGCGCGCGATCGAACTGAATCCCAGCCAGGACTGGGCGCATGCGCATTATGGATGGTACTTCCAGCTGACCGGTGATGCAGACAGAGCAATCGAGGAAATGAAAAAGGCGCAACAGATCGGTCCACTGATGCCGCTGTGGTCTGCGTGGTTGGCGTGGCTGTACTGGGGCGAGAATGAACTGGATAGCGGTCTGGCACAGGCACAAAGATCCCTGGAGTTCGATCCCGAATTCCCGTGGGGCCTGCACGTGCTCGGTGGTCTGTATGCCGCTAAAGGTATGTACGAAGAAGCGCTTGCTGCGCATGAGCGCTTGCGGCCGATCATGCCGAACGTGGCGAACTGGGGTTTTGCTGTCACATACACGTTGATGGGGCGACGCGACGATGCCCTACAAGTGGCCGCAGAACTCGCAGAGAATCCCGGTCAGAAGGATCTGATGTATCTGGGCATGATTTATTCCAGCTTAGGCAATAAAAAAGAGGCTCTCGATTGGCTGGAAGCTGCGCACGAAGCCCACGTTGACTGGTTCCCCTGGATCGGTGCCCGCGCAGGCTCAGAATTCACAAGAATGCTTGAATTACTGTCCGACGAACCACGTTTTCAGGCGCTGATTGCAGGCCTAGATCTGCCGGTGCAACGTCCAGCGAACTGACCGGCCGGCATAGAAAAATTATGAATCATTGGCGACTATTGCTGCTGCCTGTCCTACTGACAATCGTGAGCTGCGATATCGCAAATGAGGGCGTTGTGTTCTTCGGTGCCGACGAAGCGCCCGAACATCTGAGTGACTGGCGCATTCTGATTGTCTCTCGAAAAAGGCTGCGATTGAACGATCGCGTCGTGCCGTACGATCTGAACACGCCGCTCTTTTCCGACTATGCGTTAAAGCTCCGAACTGTGTGGATGCCGCCGGGCACGAGTGCGCAGTACAAGACCGATGAAGAGCTCGACTTCCCGGTCGGGACCGTCATCGGCAAGACATTTCATTACGAATTGGCCGATGGGCAGGCCGACGGCGTCACGAGGGTCATTAAGGCCGATCGGGAAGCGGTGCTGGATGCTGATGGCGCGCTCGATCTCGAGCGGTACTTTCTGGCCGAGACGCGGCTCCTGGTCAGGTACGAACAGGGCTGGAAGGCGCTTCCATATGTCTGGAATGCTTCGCAGGACGAAGCGTTTCTGGAACCGGCAGGCGAACTGTTGAATCTGGAGCTGGTGTCCGGGAAAGGCGGGGAAGAATCGATTGTTTATGTCGTGCCGGACCGAAACCAATGCGCTGCCTGCCACACTCCGGACTACGCTACCAGGGAGCTTCGGCCACTGGGGCCGAAAGCCCGGCAATTGAATCGGGATCACACTTATTTAACCGGTACTGAAAACCAGCTCCTGTACTGGGCGAGGAATGGAATGCTGGCGGGATTCGAGGACTTGACCGATGCGCCGGGTATTGCAAATTGGTTGGATCCGGCAGATGCAACGCTCGAGGAGCGCGCAAGGGCTTACCTGGATGTGAATTGCGCCCACTGTCACAACTCCGGCGGTGCCGCCGATACGTCCGCGCTGAATCTGAACATCGAGGCGCAGCTTGATCGTCATTTCGGGATTTGTAAGCCGCCGGTCGCGGTGGGGCGCGGCAGCGGCGACCGTCCATACGATATCTATCCGGGCAGGGCGGCAGATTCCATACTGGTTTTCCGCATGGAGGACGTGAACCCGGCTATTGCGATGCCGGAGTTGGGCAGGGCAACCGTCCATGTTGAAGGCGTGTCGGTCCTGCGGGACTGGATCGACAGTCTTCCCGGGAGCTGTTAATAAAAACGCCGGGCGCGGTTGCACCCGGCGTCATCACGGCAATCGAATCAATCGCCGAAGTTGAGCCTCACGTCGGCGCCGTAAACCTGCCCTTTTGCCAGCGGCGAGAAGGTGCCACCGAGGGGTACCGGCCCCAACATGGCGGGCAATTGCGTATCGCCTCCGTGTTTGACCTCGTCCAGCAGATTCTTGCCATACAGGCCGAAGGACCAGCGGCCGCTGTTGGAGTGGAAGTCCACTGAGGCGTCGAGGATATCCTGTGCCAGAATAAAGCCAAGGTTGTTGTCCGTATAGGCTGACTCGTCCCGGTGCGCAAAACTGACCCGCGTGGTCATGTATCCCCAATCGCCGACCTGTGCGTCGTGAGTGAAACCGAGGCTGTAGGTCAACTCGGCCGCCCGCGGAAGTGCGAGGGCCTTGTCCGCGGCATCGATGACGCCGTCGCTGCTGATATCGAACCTCACGGTGTCGTAGCTGGCGTCGATGTAACCGACCGACAGCATTAGCAGGAACTGATCGGTCAGGGAGAATAACCCATCCAGCTCGACTCCCAGAATGTCTGCATCAGCCGTGTTCTTGATCACCTGTACAACGCCGGCGACCGGATCTGCCAAGTTCAGCTCGCGCTGCATGTCGTCGATCTGGTTGTAGAACACTGCGCCGCTAAACCGGCCGTTCTCGAACTCGGTTTTGAGGCCGAGCTCGAAGTTGTCGACCTTCTCCTCGTTAAACGGACCCGGACCGAGATTCACGGTATCGACCGCCGTGTTGCGCAGGTTGTAGCCGCCGGAACGAAAACCGCGGGTCCAGTGACCGTAAATCCGGTTTGTGTCGCTGGAGTGATAGGTAAATCCGACTTTTGGTGAAACGTTGGACCAGCTTGATTTATCCCTGAAGTCGATCGGGCAGGTGCCGGCAACCACACTGCAGATCGAATTGACATTGAAAATAAGCGAGGCGATGTCGGCGGTCTTTTCCTCATCGGTATAACGCACGCCGGTCGTCAGCGTCAGCCGATCGCTGACATCGTAGTCGCCGGCCACGAACAGGCCGAGCGTGTCAACGTCGTAATTGCCGCCGCCATCCTGGGTCAGTGCCGGTGAGCCGTCCGGTGTCGCAATGCCCAGCAGACGGCGACCTTCAGCGTAATCGATTTCATTGGTGAAATAGTAGACTCCGGTCGTCAAATTCAGTTTGTCGTTAAACGTCCCGTTGTATCGCAGTTCGAAGCTGGACTGCTCGGCTTGCGTTTCGGCCACGGCATGAAACAGTGACTGCACGGAAGCGTCGACATCGAGTAACGAGTTGGCATGATAGTCACGCCAGCCGAAAATAGCGGTCACGGTTCCATCGCCGCCACCCACACCGACATCGGCCCTTGCATTGAAAAAGTCCGTTTCGCCGGTCTGAAAGCCGGGCTCGTTAATGGCGAAATTGTGGCTGTCACGCGCAAAATTGCTGAAGGCATTCGGTATGCCCAGACCATTGGTGTGGCTCTGCGACGCTGGACCGTCATCGTCCGTTTCCGAATGCTCGTACCGTAGTGTCAGCTCGGTGGATTCGCCGAGCGCCATGGTTATGACCGGGCGGACCATCCAGGTACTTGCTGCCCCGTGGTCGGCACCGGTGGCGAGGTTCTTGTACCAGCCGTCGTCCTCGTTGGAATATGCCGTTATTTTCATACCGACGTTGTCGCTGACCGGGCCGCCGATACTGCCCATCACGTAGTAGTTCATGCCTTCGCCGCCGCCCTCGGCGGCACCGCGGAACGAGGCCTCGAACTCATCGCCGGGCTTCTTGGTATTGATCAGGATAGCGCCGCCAGTCACGTTTCGCCCGAACAGGATGCCCTGTGGGCCACGCAGCACCTCGATACTTTCAAGGTCGAACATGTCGAAGACGATGCCGTTGTTAAGGCCCATATACACACCGTCAATGAAAACGCCGACTGTGGGATCGATAGACGGTATCGAACTGTTGACGCCGAGGCCGCGAATCGAGAAATTGGCGGTGCCGCGCGTGGTGCCGATTTCATCCAGCGCCACGTTGGGCATGCCTACTGAAAGGCTGGTCAGGTCGCGCACCCTCAGGGCCTCGATCTGCTCGGAGCCAAAGGCAGTTATGGACAGCGGTACGTCCCCGATCGACTCCTCGCGCTTGCGCGCCGTGACCACGATTTCTTCCATCAGGACAGCCGAGGCGCCTTTGCGTTCGGGCTCCTGTGCCATAACGGGCAAGGCACTGCCGGCCAGCAGAAATAAACTGACCAGTGCGGCCAATCGATGTAGCGGGTTGCTCCTGAATTCGTAGGATGACGCGTTCATTTCCCTCTCCCAAAGTAGAGCAGTCAGCATTGGTATCTTTGATCAAAGATGTGCGATTGTGGCGAAAAAAACAACACTGCGTGATATTCGTTTGAGCGGCGGGATCATGGCTCGCCCCTTGTTGTTTGCAGCTGTGGTATGCATACCTTATAGATCATATTGCACGGCGGCGCAATGACTTGGATTCGGGAAAAATCTCAGGCGGAGCGCAGGCCCGATGCTGCGGCCGGAGTCAAAGCGAAGACTGTCGCCGGCCAAGTGTTGTAAAAAAACATCAACTTCGGCCGTCCAGACGGCCGGTCATCGGGCCCCGGCGCAGATTACATAATCAATCCGATAATCAGGAGGCCAATCGCGGTCATTCCTGCCGCGAGCAGGGCATAGGGCAGCTGGGTCCGCACATGGTCGATATGGTCTGTGGCCGAGGCCATCGAAGCCAGCACGGTGGTGTCGCTGATCGGCGAGGCGTGGTCGCCGAAGATCGCCCCGGACACGGCCGCGCCGAGCATGAGCGGCGCGGGCAGGCCCAGCGTGGTGGCTATCGGTACCGCGATCGGGATCATGATCGCGAAGGTGCCCCAGCTCGAGCCCACCGAGAATGCGATGAAGGCCGAGCCCATGAAGAGCTTGGCCGGGTGAACGTAGCGCCTCCTCCGTCCGGCCAAGTAGGACCCGGACAGCACGCCGGGGTGCGCGATCAATTGCCACGCGGTGCTAATGACCCTGCCGTTC
>JBHIDG010000111.1:0-9461 GCA_046760025.1 Woeseia sp.
GACATCATTGCGCCGGCGAATCACGCGCAGATTGCGGCGGCGTTGCTGGCGCCGTATGTCGGCGAAAAAAACCACTGGATCATCAAGCACCACGGCCTGTTTCAGGGGTACTACTGGTTTCATTTCAGAGGGCTGGACCGCAACGCGCGCGACAGGTATCGCGATCATGAGCACTACGATGCCTGCGTCGAGTTTTGCGCCCGCTGGGACCAGCCGTCGTTCGACCCCGACTATGATACGCGGCCGCTGGATCACTTCGCGCCGCTGGTCCGCGAGCTCTTTTCCAGAGAGCCGCAGCTGTTTATTGAATACCAATAGAATGTAAATTGATGAAATCACAGGCACGGGCAGTGGTGATTGGCGGCGGCGTCGTCGGCGTAAGCGTTCTCTATCACCTGGCCAGAAAAGGATGGGGAGACGACGTCCTGTTACTCGAGAAAGCGGAGCTCACTTCGGGCTCCACGTGGCATGCTGCGGGCCTCCTGCCGCTGTTCAATATGAGCTACAGCGTCGGTCAGATTCACAAGTACTCGGTCGAGCTGTATCTGGAACTCGAACGAGAGACCGGTCAGCAGGTGGGATTCAAACAGGTCGGCAACCTGCGCCTGGCGATGAACGATGACCGCATGGACGAGTACTACCAGTACGCGGCCACGGCGAGAACCATCGGCGTCAATGTCGAGTTCCTGACGCCGGCTGAGATCAAGAAACTCTGGCCGCTGTGCAATATCGACGGGCTCGTGGGTGGCATCTTCCATCCCGACGACGGCTACATCCAGCCTGCGGACCTGACGCAGGCACTCGCGAAGGGCGCCCGCGCGAGAGGGGCCACGATCTATCGGAATACAGCCGTGATCGCGATCGAGCAGGAGCCGTCCGGGAACTGGCTGGTCAGGACGCCGGTGGGCGACATCAGTTGCGAGCACGTAATGAGCGCCACCGGCAACTATGTCCGGCAGACCGGCGAGATGGTGGGACTCGATATTCCCGTCATTCCGGTCGAGCATCAATACATCGTCACCGAGCCGCATCCCGAGCTTGTCAAGCGGCGCGAGAACGGTGAGCCGGAGATGGGAGTGCTGCGAGAGTCGGATGGGTCGTGGTACCTGCGCGAGGAAGCCGGCGGATTCATCCTGGGGCCGTATGAGAAAAGCGCGCCGTGTTGCTATGTCGACGGGCCCCATCCCGAGGCCGAATACGAGCTCTTTCAGGAAGACATCGATCGGTTGGCACCGCACATCGAGGCGGCCATGAACCGCGTGCCGGCCTTCGCGGAAGTCGGCATCAAAAAGGTTTACAACGGGGCAATCGCGTATACGCCCGATGGCAATCCGATCATCGGGCCGGCCTGGGGTCTCGACAACTTCTGGCTGAATGAAGGTCACAGCTTCGGTATCACCGCAGCCGGCGGCGCAGGCTGGCAACTGGCGGAATGGATAGTCGAGGGAGAGCCCACGATCGACATGCTCGGCGTCGAGCCGCGGCGTTTCGGCGACTATGCGACCAAGAGCTATCTCATGGAGAAGAACGAGGAAGCTTACTCGCACGTATTCATCATCCATTACCCCGACGAGGAGCGCCCGGCTGCCCGGCCGCTTCGCACCGCACCCTGTTACGAGCGCATGAGGGGAATGGGCGCCGTTTTCGGACAAAAGTTCGGCTGGGAGCGGCCCAACTGGTTTGCGACTGACGGGATGGTACGGAAGGATGACTGGTCCTTCCGCAGATCCAAATGGTTCGATGCCATCGGCAGGGAGATCGCCAACGCGACCGAAAATGTCGGCATTCTCGACATGACGGCATTCGCGAAGTGTCGCGTATCCGGCCCGGGCGCCGAGGCATTCCTGAATTTTCTGGTCGCCAACCGCCTGCCGACGAAGATCGGCGGCGTGGCACTGTGTCACGCCCTCAATCAACGCGGTGGCGTCCACTCCGAGTTCACGATCCGGCGAGAGTCGGACGATTCCTTCTACCTGGTATCCGCCGGCGCGTGGCAGCGTCTTGATCACGACTATCTGCAGAAATACATGCCGAAGGACGGCTCCGTGCAGTTCACCCAGTTAACAGGCGCATACGGGGTTCTCGTGGTTGCGGGTCCCAAGTCCAGAGAGCTGATGCAGCGTGTGTCGCGGGCCGATTTCTCGAATGAGGCGTTTCGCTGGCTGACGGCGCAGAATATCGTCGTAGGCAAGGCGCCCGTGAATGCGATGCGCCTCAACTACGTCGGCGAACTCGGCTGGGAACTACATCACCCGCTCGAGTACCAGAATCACATTTTCGATGCCCTTGTTGCTGCAGGTGATGATCTCGGGCTCAAGCCGTTCGGCATTCGCGCAATGGACGCGATGCGGCTCGAAAAATCCTATCGCATGGTCGGCACAGAATTGTCGATCGAATACTCCGCATACGAATCGGCGATGGACCGATTCGTTCACCCGGACAAGGGAGACTTTCTCGGGCGCGACGGCCTGCTCGCCTGGCAGGAAGCGGGCTTCAATAACCTGCTGGTCACAATGGAGATCATGGATGTGCAGGATGCCGACGCACTCGGCAACAACGCCCTGTACAGGGATGGCGAAATGATCGGTCGGGCAACTGGCGGCGGGTTCGGATTTCGCGTTAACAAGTCGCTGGCGCTCGGCATGGTGAGACCCGAACTCGCCGAGACCGGCACCGAGCTGAAAATAGAGATCCTCGGCAGGAAGTACACGGCCAGAGTCGTGCCCGACAGCCCGTTCGATCCGAAAAACGAGCGACTGCGAGATGTCGAAGGCGCCAACGGCTAAGATTACCGGCGCCTGTCTCTGTGGCGGCGTCAAATTCGAGGCGAGCGGGCCGTTTCGTCCGGTGACCTATTGTCATTGCACGCAATGCCGGAAGACGAGCGGCCACTACTTGGCGGCGACCGCGTGCAAGTACGAGCACCTGAAGTTTTCCGTCGACGAGCACCTCAAGTGGTTCCGGTCATCGCCCCGGGCAGAACGCGGCTTCTGTGCAAACTGTGGTTCGAGCCTCTTCTGGCGCCCGGCTCACCGCAAACGCGTCGCCATCATGGCCGGCGCGCTTGACAGTCCGACAGGGCTCAAAGCCGTTGATCATATCTTCGTCGCCGATGCCGGTGACTATTACTCGATCGATGACGGGCTGCCGCAGCACGACGATTACGGCAGTGTCGACATGTCGATTCCCGAGGAATGAAGAAGTACTCCGCAATCAGCCTGCTGCGCAACGCGATCAGCTACAACCGCAACTGGCAACAGGCATGGCGCTGCCCGGAGCCCAGGCGCGAGTACGATGTCGTCATCGTCGGCGGTGGCGGCCACGGCCTCGCGACCGCCTATTACCTCGCGAAGGAGCACGGCATCAGAAACGTCGCCGTGCTCGAAAAGGGCTGGATCGGCGGCGGCAATACCGGCCGCAACACCACGATCGTCCGCTCGAACTATCTGTGGACCGAGGCGGCGCTGCTCTACGAGAAATCCCTGAAGCTCTGGGAGGGCCTGAGCCAGGAATTGAATTACAACGTCATGTTCAGTCAGCGCGGTGTCTATAACCTCGGCCATACGCTGCAGGACATGCGGGACATCGAGCGCCGTGTGAACGCCAATCGCCTGAACGGCATCGATGCCGAAGTGGTTACACCCGGACAGATCAAGAAGGCGATTCCGATCATCAATACATCGTCGGATGCGCGATACCCGATTCTGGGCGCATCGCTGCAGCGGCGCGGCGGCGTGGCCCGTCATGACGCCGTCGCCTGGGGTTTTGCGCGTGCAGCCGACGCGCACGGTGTGGACATCATCCAGCAATGCGAAGTGATCGGGCTGAATTGCGACGGCGGGAAGATAACCGGCCTCGAGACCACACGCGGCAGCATACAAACAGAAAAAGTGGGTGTGGTCGTTGCGGGCAACGCAAGCGTGCTTGCCTCGATGGCGGGTCTGCGGCTACCGATAGAGAGTCATCCGTTGCAGGCGTTCGTGTCCGAGCCACTCAAACCGGCGCTCGACTGTGTCGTGATGTCGAATGCAGTTCACGGCTATGTCAGCCAGTCCGACAAAGGCGATCTCGTCATCGGTGCCGGGATCGATGCCTACCAGGGCTATGGTCAGCGCGGCAGCTTCCACACGATAGAGCATGCGATGGCGGCAATCATCGAGCTCTTCCCGGCGTTCAGTCGCGTACGGATGTTACGAATGTGGGGCGGCACTGTCGACGTATGTCCGGATGCCTGCCCGATTATCAGCAAGACACCGGTCGAAGGACTGTATTTCAACTGCGGATGGGGCACCGGCGGTTTCAAGGCGACGCCGGGATCGGGCTGGGTGTTCGCGCACACGATTGCACGGGACCGGCCGCACGAATTAAACGTTCCTTTCGATCTGGGCCGGTTCGCGACCGGCGCCCTGATCGACGAACACGGTGCCGCGGCCGTGGCTCATTGAGGATTGCACGATGCTATCAATTAAATGTCCTTGGTGCGGTGAGCGTAATGAGACGGAGTTCAGCTACGGCGGCGAGGCAGACATCGTACGTCCGCCCGATCCATTCGCGCTGAATGACACGGAGTGGGCCGATTATCTGTTCATGCGCAGCAATACACGCGGCGCGCACAGGGAATTATGGAACCACGCCCAAGGGTGCAGGCGCTGGTTCGAAGTCGAGCGCGACACGGTGACATACAAGATCGCGTCTACCAAGAGCCTGCATTGAAAGTATTGCAACCTAAACGTCTCGAACAGGGCGGACGAATCGATCGTTTGCGGCCGCTCGGGTTTCGCTTCAATGGCAGGTCCCTTCAGGGATTTGCCGGCGATACCTTGGCGTCTGCTTTGTTGGCGAACGGTGTCGTAACAGTCGGTAGGAGCTTCAAGCTGCATCGCCCGCGAGGGATCGTGGGATCCGGGGCCGAGGAGCCGAACGCAATCATGCAGATCGGCACCGGCGCCTCGACACTGCCGAACCCGAAAGCGACGCAGGTCGAGCTGTACGAGGGCCTCAGGGCCAGGTCCACGAAGGGCTGGCCGAGCGTCAGCTATGACATCGCGGCGATCAATGATGTGTTCAGCCGCGTGCTCGGAGCGGGTTTCTATTACAAGACTTTCATGTATCCGCGGGGCTTTTGGGAGCACTACGAAGGTCTGATCCGGCGAACGGCCGGGCTGGGCAGGCCGCCGCGAGTTGCGGATCCGGACCATTACGAACATCGAAATGCCCATTGCGACGTGCTCGTGGCCGGGGCCGGTCCGGCGGGGCTCATGGCCGCACTGGCAGCGGCCCGATCGGGTGCGCGCGTCATCATTGCGGACGAACAAAACGAATTCGGCGGCACGTTGCTGTCGACGCGCGAAGAGATAAACAGACTGCCGGCAGCAGAGTGGCTTCGGGAGGTTCTCGATCAGCTCAAAGCGTTTGACGATGTAATCATGTTGCCTCGCAGTACAGTATTCGGCTATTTCGATCACAATTTCTTGAGCGTAGCCGAACGCTGCACCGAGCATCTCGGCGAGCACATTCACGACCGGGTCAGGCAGCGCCTGTGGCGGGTGCGGGCAAAGCAGACGGTGTTGGCGCAAGGTGCCTTCGAGCGGCCGCTCGTTTTCTGCAACAACGACCGACCGGGCGTGATGCTTGCATCCGCGGTGTCGTGCTACATCAACCGGTATGCGGTCTGCCCGGGCCAGCGGGCCGTCGTGTTTACGAACAACGATTCGGCCTATCGGACGGCCTTCGATCTGCAAGGCGCCGGAGCCAGTGTTGCGATCGTTGACAGCCGCGCCAAAGGTGCCGCAGAGCTTGAAAGCCGCGCGCGTGAGGCCGGTATTACGGTGATGCCGGGACATGTCGTGACCGATGTCAAGGGACGCGGCCGTATCAGGGGAGTCAGGATTGCCCGACGGGACGGTGACGCGTCATCGACGATAAAAAGCACGATCTCGAGTGACTGCGATCTGCTGGCGATGTCGGGCGGCTGGAACCCGGCAGTTCACCTGCACTCGCAATCGGGCGGCGCGATTGTCTGGGACGAAACCGGACATTGCTTCGTGCCCGGCGAAGCCGTGCAGGCGAGTATTTCCGCCGGTAGCGGAAACGGCAAGAGTACGCTGCAGGACTGTCTGCGCGACGGCCGTGATGCAGGCAGGGAGGCGGCCGGCCGGTGTGGGTTCGGGCCTGCCGACCTGACCGTGCCGGTCACACGCGACGTCGAGACGAACCCTCTCGAACCGTTATGGCGCGTGCCGGCGTCGCGGCCCCCGGACCGCTGTCCGAAACAATTCCTCGACTTTCAGACGGACGCCAGTGTGGCCGATGTACGGCTGGCGGTTCGTGAAGGCTATCAGAATGTCGAGCACGTCAAGCGCTATACGGCGCTTGGTTTCGGTACCGATCAGGGCAAGCTCGGGAACATCAACGGCATGGCGGTGCTGGCCGAAGCCCTGGGCGAATCGATCCCGAATGTTGGTACGACGACGTTCCGGCCGGCGTACACACCGATTGCATTCGGCACCTGTGCGGGCGACGGCGTCGGGGACCTGTACGACCCGGTTCGCAAGACGGCGATACACGAATGGCATGACGCCGCGGGCGCGCCATTCGAAATCGTCGGCCAGTGGCATCGACCCTGGTACTTTCCGAAGGACGGCGAAGACCTGCATGCTGCCGTAGCGCGCGAATGTCTCGCAACTCGAAATTCTCTCGGCATCATGGATGCGTCGACCCTCGGAAAAATCGACGTAAAGGGTCCGGACGCAGTCGAATTCCTGGAACGCATCTACACCCACAACGTCGGCAAGATGAAAATCGGCCGATGCGCCTACGGCATCATACTCGGCGAAGACGGTATGATCATGGACGACGGAGTCATGGCCCGCCTCGGTGAGCAGCATTTCTACCTCACGACGACAACCGGCGGCGCGGCAAGCGTGCTGAATTGGCTCGAAGTCTGGTTGCAGACCGAATGGCCGGAACTCGAGGTGTACCTTACCTCGCTCACCGATCACTATTCGACGATCGCCGTTGCCGGACCCAACAGCCGGCGCCTGCTGCAAAAAATCGGCTGCAACGTCGATCTCGGGAAAGAGAGTTTCCCGTTCATGTCGGTGCAGGATGCCGAGCTGGCAGGACTTCAAGTGCAGCTTTTCCGCGTGAGCTTCAGTGGCGAACTGGCGTTCGAAGTCAATATCGACAGCAACCACGCATTGATCATGTGGCACAGGTTGATGGACGCGGGAGACGAGTTCGACATTACACCTTACGGTACCGAGACGATGCACGTATTGCGTGCCGAAAAGGGCTTTGTCATCGTCGGGCAGGATACGGACGGATCGGTCAGTCCGCTCGATCTCGGGATGAACTGGCTGTTGTCGAAAGACAAGGACTTTCTCGGTAAACGATCGCTCGGCCGCCCCGACTCGGAACGCAGTGACCGCAAGCAACTGGTGGGCTTGTTGTCCGGTGACAATGCGACGGTGTTGACCGAGGGCACGCAGTTGATCGAGGATCCCGATGCAGCCGTGCCCGTGCCGATGTGCGGGCATGTGACATCCAGCTACTTCAGCGCCTGCCTCGATCACCCGATTGCACTGGCCCTGCTGGTCGCCGGGCGTTCGCGCAGGGGCGATACGATTTTTGCATCAATGCCAAACGGCTCGGCCCTGCCCGTCGAGATCGTGTCGCCGGCATTCTATGACCCGGAAGCGGAGCGGCAAAATGACTGAGTCGCAGTTGCGTCGGCACGGTCTGGAGTCGTTCCTCGCGTCTGTGCCGAATGATGCAGGGAGCAACCCGGGTGTCACGATCGAGGTCCTGCCGCCGCTCGGCCACCTCAACCTGCGCGGCGATCCGAAAAACGAGGGATTTTTGACCGCTGCCGCTGACGTGCTCGGCGAAACACTGCCGCTTGCCGCAAACACGATGAGCCATGGCGTTCGCCGGATCTACTGGCTCGGTCCGGACGAGTGGCTGATCGTAACGGTTGTGGAAGAAACCGTGGGTCTTCTCGTGCAATTCCGTAGTTCGTTGTCGGGACAACATGCCTCGGTCACCGATGTGAGCGGCGGACAGGTCGCGTTGCGGCTTGCAGGTCCTTATGCGCGGAACGTCCTGGCCAAGGGTTGCACGCTGGACTTCCACCGGGACAGGTTCGAAACAGGTGACTGCGCGCAAACCGGGCTGGCGAAAGCCACCGTGCTGATCGGCCTGCTGGATTCCGAACCGACGTACGAGATCATCGTGCGCAGGACCTTTGCCGATTATCTCGCCCGCTGGTTGCGGCGCGCTTCACGGGAGTATTCTGTGAATTTCTCAGCCGCTTGAGGGCGGTGTTGATTCATACCTGGGGCCTCGATAGAGTCGTCACCGCCCTATGAAGAAATTCACGAATAGTGGATTGCCGACTCGCTTCGGGTTCCTTCTGCTGAATGACTTCACGATGATCTCGATGTCGTCGGCTGTCGAACCGCTGCGAATGGCCAATCGCATTTGCCGGCGGGATCATTATGCCTGGAAGACCGTTTCCGAGTCCGGCGAGGCTGTGACTGCAAGTGACGGCCTGTCCGTCAATGTCGATAGTGGCATCGAAGATGACGACACCCTCAGGTCCGTCGACGCGATTATCGTCTGTGGCGGCTGGCGAATCGAAGAGAATACGACCAGGCCGGTATTGAAATGGCTGAAGACGGTCAACCAGCATGGTGTCGGGCTGGGAGCGACCTGCACCGGCAGCTATTTGCTCGCGCGCGCCGGACTCCTGGACGGCTATCGCTGCAGCATTCATTGGGAAAACCTGGCGGCGCTGACGGACCTGTTTCCATCCGTCACGGTGAGTCGGAGCATCTTTACGGTCGATAGGAATCGTTACACGAGCTCCGGCGGCACTGCTCCGGTGGACATGATGCTGCATTTCATATCGGCGCAGTGCGGCGCCGAAGTGAGTGCCGGCGTCGCCGAGCAATTCATCTATGAGCGGATCAGGCAGCCGGATGATCAGCAACGCGTACCGCTCAAGCACGTTATAGGGCATCAGTCCAGCAAGCTCGTTATTGCCGTCGAGCTCATGGAGGCCAATATCAAGGAGCCTATTAGCCAGGAAGATCTGGCGCTGTACGTGGGACTGTCGAGACGCCAGCTGCAACGCCTGTTTCAGCGTTATCTGATGTGTGCGCCGTCCCGATACTACCTGCAACTGCGGCTGCAGCGGGCCTGCGAGCTTCTCAGGCAGACCAGCATGAGCCTCGTCGAGATCTCGGCATCGACCGGATTCGTCTCGACGTCTCATTTCAGCAAGAGCTACAAGGAATTGTACGGGCATTCGCCGAGTGCGGAGCGAAGGCAGGAAGCAGGCTAGCCAATCGTCCGGTACCAGCGCACGCCGTCCCGATCGGTGTCGACAGTCATCTGGCCGGTGTTCAACAGGTAATTCAGGTGTGCGATCGATTCTCCCGTCGCAAACATGAGGTTCG
>JBHIDG010000112.1:0-9409 GCA_046760025.1 Woeseia sp.
CCGGGGCGGCCCGATTTGACAATAAATCGTCGCTCAAGACCTTTCTCTTCGGCGTCGTACAAAACCTGGCCCGCAGCCGTCTTCGGCAGATCGCCATCAGGATGCGCCTGGTCAGGACGGTCGCCGCCGGACCGGAAAACGATTATCCGGACGGGATCGACGCGGACGACGGGCAGAGCCGCCGGGTCTGGCGGGCAGTGGAGGCGCTGCCGGCCAGGCAGCGCGACATCACCGAACTGGTCTTTTGCAGGGACATGACCATCGAGGAAGCGGCCGCGGTCATGGGCGTGTCGGTCGGCACCGGACGGGTCCATTACGACCGCGCCAAGAAAGCGCTGGCGGGAAAGCTCGGCGCCCTGCGAGAGACCGATTGAAACGACAGTGCGCCGGATCGAAAGAGCCCAAAGATGAATGACGACGAACTCAAGAAACGGTTGCAGAGCGCGCTGAGGTCACGGCAGGGCAGGGATGCGCCTGCGTTCGAGACATTGTGGACAGGCGCGGAACATCGCTACCGCGCACGGCGTTCGGCCTATCGGCGTGTCGCCGCCGTTGCCGCGGTGGCTGGCATTGCGGTCGCGCTCATGCTGGCGCGACCACCGAATGGTGACGGCATCACCGGCGCATATCTGACCGAGGAAGATCTGATGAGCTCCACGCGATGGCTAGCGCCCAGCGACGCCCTGTTGCCGCAACGCGAGTTCGATATCTATGGCGAGCTGCCCGTGCTGATCGAGACGAATGACCTGGAGGAAGGATCACTGTTATGAAAACCGTCAAACAAGGAATCGCGCTCATCGCGTGCCTGATGTTGGGCGCCGGAGTCGTGATGGCACAGGATGTGGGCTGGAAGAAAGACCCGTTCAAGGGAAAACTGTTTCCACCGAACATCATCCTGAAGAATCAGGCCGAGCTGAACCTGACCAAGGACCAGTTCACGAGCATCAAGACGGCGGTCGTCGAGGTGCAGGCCGATATCGCGGAACACGAATGGGACCTTCGCGAGGCCTACCAGAAAGTGCTGGCCGCGCTGGATGAAGATCCCATCGATGAAGACCAGGTACTCGACTACGTCAACGACGCGCTTGTGGCAGAGAACCAGGTCAAGAAACAGCAAGTCTCGATGTTGATCCGCCTGAAAAACCTCCTGAACGACGACCAGGTCCTCTACCTGGAGTCGCTCAGGAGGGATCAGGCGAAATAACCGGGCCGGACCCGAATCGTGGGGCGTTCCCGTCTATCCGCGATTCGTGCCGTCTGGTGCCCGGGTGCGTATCAGACACTCAGAGGATGTCGCCGAAGGCCCAGCGGACATTGACGGTCAACAGGTCGCCCTGTACGCCGTTCCAGTTAAAGGTAGCGCCGACCGAAATGGCCTCGTCGAACAGGTAACGGCCGCCGATCTCCCCGCCGATGTTTACAGCCGATCCAGTGGGCCCGCCGCAACCCGCGGGGCAGTCCACATCTGCGTAAACCATTGCGGCATTGAGTTCGAACTGATCGGTGAACATGGAGCGAACGCCGAAGCTATAACCCAGGTAATCCGAGTCAACCGACCCGCCACCGGCATTCTCTTCGTCGATACTGCCGAAAAACAGATCGATCACCAGGTCAGTGCGTTCGGTCAAATTGCGGTTCAGGCCAACGGCCAGTTCCAGGTTGTCGACATCTCTGCCGCCATTACTTTCCGTCTCACCGGTCGCCCACTCGCCCCGCACATGCCAGGTGTCGGCAAAAGCCAGGCTGCCTGCAACGCCGATGAATTTCGTGTCGTTAACTTCGTCTCCGTCGCCTGTAGCCAAACCGACTTCGGCAAAGGTCCATTGCGGGCCGGCAACAGCAGCACCTGAACACGCCAGTGCGGCGGTCGCGGCAACTATCAACACCTTAGAATGTTTCATGGTCTCGTCCCTCCTGTGAAAGTACGCAACGACGAGGGAGCCCAAGCGCCCTGCCATCAAACTTTGCATAATCCACGTCTCGGCCAGTGATTGTGTGCTTTCCTCTACAGCAAGCTGTTGTATTTCAGCCATTACTGAGTACAGAAACACACGGGATTCGAATACTAGCAAGCCGGCTTCACGGCCAAGTGTGATACGTGTCCCAAATGAAGTTGTCTGTTTAAAGCAACAGTGGAATGCCTGGTTCGGATCGCATCGACCGTGCCGGCATCCGGGCCTCTGACCGGGCGCTCGGGGCGCCCGATTCGTTATTGATCCAACAGCTGAGGGGCTCAGCGAGCTTCGACTACAGCGATCGATACGGTCGTCTTTGACACCAGCTTCGATGCGCCCGCATCTTCGCATCGCACTTCTGACTCCACGACGATGAGCCGCGACCCCGATTTGAGGACCTCGGACCGGCAGGTGAGTCGCTCGCCTCTGGCAGCCCGAAGCAGGTTGATCTTGAACTCTGCCGTGAGAACGAGCTGGCCCGGTTCGAGCAGTGTGGCGGCCGCCCCGCCGGCCGTGTGATCGGCCATGGTGGCCTGAACACCGGCGTGGACGAGGCCGTTCTGCTGCAGGTGCCGGGGCTCGACGTCGAGTTCCGTCTCACAGCTGCCCCGATCGATAGTCACGAGGCGAATCCCGAGGTCCGCCACGAAAGGGGCGGCGGTGAACACCCGTTCCAGTTGATCGCGTGGTGACTCGCTTGACTTCTTCACGCCTGATGCACCTCTCCCCGGCCGACGGATGAGCTACAACTGCCGGATGCGGGCGCAGCCGGGGCGCAAGGCATTGAGCCGGCGCCGGAAGGCGGACAGAGTCGGGGGGCTTTGTGCCATCAGCAGGTGCGAGTCGCAGCGACAATCGGACGACCCGAACCGCGGGATCGCAGCGACACCGCGAAGCGCCGACGCCGCGCTGGCCCAGGTGCATTCCAGACGGGCCGCATCGAACGTATACCAGACACCGCAGACCTCCGCGGCCCGTCGCAGATGGTCGATGTGCCAGTGGGCCCGCGGCGCCGTGCGCAGGTGATGCCTGATGCGCGCGGCCACGCCCCCGGGACCGAAGGCGCTGCCGAAGTACAGATAGAACCCGGGCTCGAGGCGGATCGGGCCGAGGCGCCCAAGCTCGAGCTCGACCGGCGCTTCGAGCGCGAGATGCAGCGCGTAGGTGCCCGGCGACGAGCCCGATGGATGATCCGCGAGCCGCATCGACACCGGGTCCGCGGGGCACGGCCGACAGTTCATGAGGGGATGCAATGCTTCACGTTCTGGCAGGCCAACAGGAAATCTCGATCTCTTCGCCGGGTTCCACGTTCCCGATATTGTCTCTGACGCTTCGATAGCCTTGCGTGGACACAATTCGTATCCGGAAAACCAGTTCATTATAGTCGATCAGTGCCGATGCCCAGACAGGGACAGATAGATTGTCGCCGAGATCCCGGAGGCGCCGAAGATCATGCACATGACGACGATCTGATACTTCGCGGCGATGAACGGCGATACGCCGGACAGGATCTGCCCGGTCATCATGCCAGGCAGCGACACCAGGCCGACGGCAAACAGCGTATTGATCAGCGGAATGAGGGAGGCGTTGAGCGCCGATGAGCGCGCCTGAGAGAGCTCGACCGACCGTTCGAGTTCCGATTCCAGCCTTTCGGCCGCAAGGCTGACGGCATTCATCGAGCTGGCGAACACCATGCCGGCCAGCGGCACCATGTAACGGGGCAGGAACCAGGGTTCGATGCCGATCACCACCTGCGTGACCAGCGCCAGCGTCAGACCGCCACCGATCAGGATCGCAAGGAAGGCATTGCGCAACGAGCTCCGCCGGTTGTTCCTTATCGGGCGGATCGCGATAACACTGGCGGCGGCCAGCATCACGGACAGCACCAGGAGAATGATCCAGGCCTGATCGGCTTCGAAGATGAATGCCAGCACATAGCCGATCAGGAGCAACTGGATCAGCATGCGTCCGAGGGCGTGGGCCGCGGTCCGGGCGCTGGTCTTCCAGCGTATCAGTACCGCAACGACTACGGCTGCAGGAACGAACACCCAAATCAGAGACGGAATGGATATGGCTTGTACGGACGCATTCACGGCACTGGCACCCCTTGATTGTATTGAGTCAGACCGACCCGAACGGACGATGCCGGATCAGGCAGAGGTTGAATTACGATATCGGATCCGAGGCGGGCACCGAGTCCGTCCGTCCACGAATGCCTGATGGCGGTATCACGCGCAGTGAACCGTATCGCCCCCCTGATCTTTGGCCGCTCTGCACGCTTCTTCGGCGGCCAAAAGGAGCGCATCCGGATCGCCATATTTCGGGGAGACCGAAACAACGCCGATGCTGATGGTGATGCTCAATGACTGCTGATCCCAGCTGAACTCGAAGTCACGGACCGAAGCACAGAGATCACGGGCGGTCTGCCGCGCTGACTCGATTGAAGCACCTTCCAGCAACAACCCGAATGCATTATCCGCGAGACGTGCCAGTGCCTCCTGGTGCCGGATTCCGGCCCCTATCAGCGCACCGATCTGGCCCAGCAGCGCATCGCCCGCGTTGTAGCCTGACGACTTATTAACGTTGCGAAACCCGTCGATGTCGAGATGACACAATACCGCGCACTCATCAGACCGCGCTACGTCACGAAGGCTCGAGGCGAGGCGGTTTTGAAATTCCCTCCGGTTGAGTAAGCCGGTCAGAATGTCGTGGCGCGCGTGATAGTGAAGTCGCCTGTTGAGCTCCAGAGATTCGGAGACATCGTCGAGGACGATAAGACCACCTGTAACCGCTTCTTCATGATGCAAAGGAACGTACCTGGCTCTAACATACAAATCATTTCCGGCGCGACCAATGAGAAGCGCGGGATCGTCGATATTGATAACACGACTCTCGCGCATTGCCCTTGCCAGCGGGTTTTCCAGCGGCTCGCAGGTCACACTATCGAACAGACGAACGACTTGCTCGACCGGTGATCCCAGGGCTTGCTGAGATCCCCACCGCGTCAACCACTCTGCTGCCGGATTGAGATACTGCACCTTGCCGGTTTCATCGGCAACGATCACGGCCGATCCGACATGGCGGTGGATGACGTCAAAGTGTTCGTTGACATTCATTCCAGTTCAGCCCGGCTGGCAGATGGCCCTGCCGATGGTGATGAGTCACGACCCGACGTGCCCGGGTCCCCATTCGGGATAGCGTGGCAGGTCATCCGCCGTGTCGAACCACGGAAGCTGGCTGTCACACCAGATGTGGTGCTCGGGCATCATGGCCGACGGATCATCCAGCGTGCCGGCATTTATCTCCACGGTGGCAGGATTGTCGGTTCTGCGATACGCGATCTGCGACCCGCACTCCGGACAAAATTCCCGCTGCCCAAAACCGGACGATTTGTAGATCTTCGGCGAACCCTCGGTATAGGCGATACTGCCGGTCGCGAACGACACCCAGGGAAGCACCGCTGAGCCGGACAACCTCTGACACATGCGACAGTGGCAATACCCGGCTTCCACCGGCTCGTCCGATGAGCCATAACGCACCGCGCCGCACAAACATCCGCCCGTATGTTTCATAACGAGTCACCTTTCATTCAGCCGTCACCCGCGAAGTTTCTTTCGAATGACCAGTTTCAGACCGGACCAGGTCTGATCGATGGCGCATACCTTGACATCGACCAGGCCCAACGGCAGCGCCACCGCTCGTACCGTATCCTCCGTCACGCTCGACGGCACGCCGGATGACTTCTTCGGCCACGAAACCCAGATCATACCGTCCTGCCTGATGGCGTATTTCAATTTCGGAAGCTCGGACTCGAGATCTGTCGAAGAGGCCGTGAAGAAGTGCAGGATATCGATGTCTTTTCTGAATCGCGTCGAGATCCGTACGTTGTCCGGCACGGGGCTGACCAGCTTCAGGTAGTTTGCGGGCGCGCCCCTGATGCGAACGCGGCAGCCGTCCCTGAATCCGAGCTTCTTTGCCAGCGGCGTTCCGGAATAGCCGGCCATGGGATTCGTCACTCGTCCGTTTCAGGATTTATTTCATGAATCAGGGTGTAGTCGGTTGGTGGTTCCGGAATCTTTGGCGGCGGACGTGCCCGTGGAGTCATTACCGGCATTTCTCTTTCAGTTACGAAATTGAGATTGAGTCCCGCTCCCTGGCGATTCAGAACAACAAGCAGATCGTCACACGACCCGTCCTCGACCACAATGACGACGAGGTAGACTGTTTTCCCGGCATGCACGACAGGGCGTACATCATATCCCGAATGATCGCATTCGTAGTCACCAGACAAGCTGCTGAGGATCATTTGTGCGTTTTGCATTGCGTCAGTCAGTTCCTTGACGCGCTCCTGTTCTTCCGGCTCATTGCCATTGTCCTGCGCAGAAACACCAACACACCACACCGCGCAGAGCGCAATCATGCCTGAGGCACATGACCGGAATAACGATCGCTTGCACCTCATGCGCATTCATCCAATGAAGAAATGAAATGCCGCTTTCTCATTATTCAAATTCTGACGTAGCTGGGCACTTTCTCTCGCAGGAGCTGAATCAGTACCGGTTCCATGTAGTCATAAATGTCCGGCAGGTCCAGCACACCCACCTTCTTGTTCCTGAGCTTGCCCGGAAATCTCCTGTAAATCTCACTTTTGTGATATTTCTCCATGACGAGAATGACGTCGGCCCACTCGATCAGCTCTTCAGTCACCGGGGTCGTTGCGCCCGCATTGGTCCCCGCGCTGAGCGCCTCGACCCCTTCGTATTCCGAGAACACCGTCTCGGCGGTCGGGCTCCGCAATCGATTCTCGCTGCAGATGAAGAGAATTCTGGTCATTGCAGAATCGCTAGGGTCTTATAATGCCCGTTATTTCGTCAACCGTGACGGGACGGAAATCGCCAAACTCCAGCGGATCCGCCTTCGCGATCGCCGGGGGTATGTGCCCGGACAGATAAGCCCACTCCGCAGCCGTCATCGGCGCAGGTCAACTGTTCTTAGCAGTCGTTCGTTTTGTTCCGTATCCCGAGGATCGTAATTGGGCGGAACGCAGCCCACCGCAATGTCAATCAATCGGACCAGATCACTTGGCAAGACGACGTGACCTCTTCGGACCCGACAGCGCAGGTATTCGTCATAAGCCGACCTCTTCCTTGAGAACTCTGACGCAGTAGCTATTGAGGCTTTCGCTTACCTTCATCGACTCGATAACCAGCCTCTCGTGAAGTTCCTCACCAACGCGAAGATTGAATTTACCGGAATACTTCTTGCCGGCAGTGGCGGGAGCAAGTGGCGTACCGTCCTCCTCGTAAATTCTTATCCACTCGTCTACGAGATCACAGAGTTTTTCGTACACTTTCCTTTCGTTCTTGCCATGTATCCCACCTAACGCGAGGCCTGGCACCCGACCTATGAAACACTGATCCTCATCGGACCACTCAACGACCTTCATGTACTGATTACGCTTCTTCATCTGATACCGACTCTATTGCCCGCATTACATCTCTGATCTGGTAGTGTTTCGCATCATCACCGGTCATTCCGCTGATCGTAATATTCACGCCTTTCGGATGACGAAAATTACGATGGCTGCCTTTTCCGCCCCGATTTCGGAACCCGGCGGACTCCAGATCCCGTATCAGCTCCCTTATCTTCGGCGGCATGTGATAATAGTACCATAGTGGTACTGTAAGTGAAAAAACGGTGTGAAGCGGCTGGCAGCATGACTTCCGCGGTCGTCAGCTTCCAGTGATAGTCGTTTTCGGGCAGTCTGAACGCCCATGAAGCTGGACAAATTCGTCAGGGTAGCGCTCGGGTTCCTGATCTTACTCGTGTTTGTCATTGCGATCGCGGCGCTGCTGTTCGTGACCGAGTCGGCGCTCAATGTATGGGACCGGCTGATGCAGGGCCCGCGCGTGCTGCTGTACGGGTATCTGGCCGTCATGGCGGCGCTGGTCGTTACCGCGATCTGGCTCGTTGTCCGGCTGGTCATTCGCCGCAGAATCGATCGGCCGGATCGCGGGCCGGCCAGGCTGAGCAAGTCGGACATCGAGGCGCGCCTGCGGGAGGCGGATGATGCCGGCGTCGATGTAGGCGAGGCGCAGGCCGAGTTGCAGGAACTCGCCTCACGCCAGCGGGCGGGTTCCGTTCACCTGTGCTTTTTCGGCGAGATCAGCACGGGCAAGAGCTCCCTGATCAAGGCCCTGGTGCCCGATGCCGATGTCGTCATCGACGCCCTCGGCGGCTCGACGACCGATATCCGTCATTATCGCTGGCGAAATGAGGAAGGCGCACAGATCCTCCTGACGGATGTGCCGGGCACAGGTGGTCTGGAAGAGGGCCTCGAGGAGGCTGCGGAAGAAGAGGCGCGCCGTTCGCAGGTCGTGATCTTCGTCTGCGAGGGCGACCTGACCCGGGCGGAAAAGCGGGCCGTCAAATGGCTGCTCGCTCTCGGGAAACCGCTGGTGCTCGTGATGAACAAGTCGGATCGTTACGACGCTGAAGAGCAGGCGGCGCTCATGCAAAGACTCCTGGACCATCTGAGCGGTCTCGGCGGCACCATCGCGAAAGACCGAGTTGTCGCGGTGTCCGCCGGCGGGCAGGTCGATGTGATCGAGAGAAAAGCCGACGGTTCGGAGGAGACGGTGCGCCGCGAACGCCCGGCGGATATCGGGGTTCTCGTCGTCGCGATCAATCGGATGCTGGGAGAAGACGCCGGTGAGCTGGACGCGCGCCGCGACCGGGCCGTTTTTCGGTTGGCGGCAGAAAAACTGGCCGAGGCGGAGCAGAGCTACCGCGAGCAGCGATCGGAGCAGATCATTCGCGCATCGACCCGCAAAGCGGTGGTCGGTGCGCTGGCCGCGGTCAGCCCCGGGACGGACGTGATCATACAGGGCTACATCGGCACGACGATGACCCAGAGCCTCTGCAAACTGTATGGTGCGGCGCCGCGCGACCTGGATGTCGAGGAATTTCTCTCCTTGAGCCAGAGCCGGGCCGGCAAGGCGCTGCCGCTGACCCTGGCGGTTGCCGGCAACGGCCTGAAGGCCTTCCCCGGCCTCGGCACTGTCGCGGGAGGCCTCGTGCATGCGGTAGCCTACGGCCTGATCTTTGACGCGCTGGGCCGAAGCCTCGTCCAGACCCTGAGCAAGCACGGTGAGCTGGTCCCCGAAACCGCCGCAAAGGAATTTGAGGAAGGCATCAGTGAACATATTGAAGCGGGTGTTCGGCAGGTGGCCAGAATGGCCCTGGACCAGCAAAAGGAAGAAGGCGGGTCCTCCTGATGACGGTGGCTCGCGACACCTCACGCTGGCGAAGGAAAGCCTGTCCGACCTGATCGAAGACACGCGGCTGCCGGCCGGCATTCGCGAGTCCCTGGCGCACGATTATGCAGCTGTCGAGGCGATGCTCGACAAGTTACAACACGGCCACCTGCATATCGCAGCTTTCGGTCGTGTCAG
>JBHIDG010000113.1:0-9355 GCA_046760025.1 Woeseia sp.
GATAGCACAGCGACGGGCCTTTTCTTTGGCTACGTTTTTGTCACATCAAGGCTAGTTGTGCATCATAATTATTCAGCTCTATCGACTGGCTGCCGAATTCAGGGTTGCCACACTATTGCCACAGTGAAAACGTTACCGAACGTGATCAATCATTATCAAAAAACATCGTATGTGAATGTTTTATTTGGTGTTATTCTGTAAGCTCTTGATTACAGACGGGTGTGTGGTCGAATTCGGGCGGCAGGGGCCGGAAGTCAACTCTTCTCACTTAGAGCAATTCTTCGAATTCCTGATCAATCCTTCATGGCACCCCGTACCCGGCCCCTATTTTTTCAGGGCCAAAATGCTGAACCGCCCGTTCCCGAACCTCTTTCGGATTTCGTTTTAGTCTGTTCATAGCTGCATAAAACTTGGACTGCCCCGGGTATTGTGGACACCGCCAAGCCTCAAAAAAAGGCCTGCTCGAAAGCCTCTGGGCTGACGCCGCCAAGGTGGCTGTGTCGGCGTTGTCGATTGTAAAACACTTCGATTTCAAGCGCTGCGAAGCTAGTTTGACGTTACAGTCAATGGCAGTTCCGCGTTCTTCCAAGCAATGTAGCCACCTTCCAGGCTATACAGGCGCTTGAAACCGAGTTTCTGCATCGACTCCAATGCACGACTGGATCGACCACCTATCGGATTTTTCGTACAGTGCACGATATACGTTTTGTTCGGGTCGAGCCGAGCCACCAAATCCTCGAAAGACGCATCCTGCACATCGACATTAACCGAGCCGGTAATATGAGACATCTTGAATTCGATCGGCGTTCGAACGTCCAGGACAACCGCGTCCTCATGTTCTGAAACAAAGTCATTGGCGGCGTTGACCTCAATAACCATTACCGAATTTTGAAAGTCATCGCCTGCCTGCGCTGACAGTACGGCAAAAAAGCTTATTAACAGAAACAGTCTGGAAAAATCTAATTTTTTATTCATTGACAATTACCTCCGAACGGATTGCCGGGCCGAAGTTGGAGTTTACGCGTCACCCGCAGGCTTTTCCTGGCAATCTCGTCGGGTATCTATTGAAACGGCAGTGTTGTCGAAATCCACAAGCTAAAGCTGATGTCCGGTGCTTTGTCGGTCAGGCCAACGTGCAGAGCCGTACGTAGGTCAAATGAACCGATATTGTAAATTATACCAACGCCCGCCCGAGCGTCGGTTGAGTTTTCCTCGACTTTCTTTGCGAAGAGTTCTATTCCAGGGCGATATCCTTCACGTGGAAATTCGGCAAGTAAACTCCCTCTCCATCCATCTTGAGCCGGAAATACGCGTGCGTCGTGAAAGCCACCGGCGTTGGCATGGACACGCACGCGTGGACTCCGGAATGTGGCTAGAACCTGACATTCGACTCCTGGGCCATCATCGCCCGGCCTGACCGGAAGCAGCGCCAAGGTTTCAATGCCATAGCTCCAGGTGCTACCAAACAGCGGAACCCATTTGAATCCTGCTGCGCCATCGCCAAACTCGCCTTTTTCTGGCAGGTATTCAAACTCGGAGATCAGCTCGACCTTGTTTGGCAAACCAAAGTTTGCTCGCAGCAACGGAGCTGCAACTTCGGTTTCGCCGCCCTCCCGGTTCGCTTTGACAAGGCCCAGCCGTGCCTCGAGCGTGTAGGGATCAGCCGCGTCGGCATCTGTCGACCGATAGGGCGGAAAGGCATAAGCTGGCATTGCCAGCATAAGAAGCACGGCTAAGAATAAGAGACATGCGACCCGTACGTTGCCCTGGTGCAGCATGACCCGGTCTTAGTCAGGGCCCGTGACAGCGATATCATCAAAACTCGTGACACTATCGACGTTTGTCCAATGGACCATCCGGTCTGCCGCTCTGAGTGTTTTGTCTTCTACATAGAACAGGTGCTCGCTGTTTGGCGCAACGGTGAATATTGGGCCTAAAACAACCACGCTAAGGTTACTCTATTGGTCGTCCAGCACGGGCGCATTTTCCCATAGCTAAACATCGCTGCGCCAATCGGATTCAGGTCGCTGCGTGCGACCGACAACGTGACAATCGGGTACGTATTGAACACATCTTGATATAAGAGAAAGACTATTAGGACGCCCGTTGTACAATTTGCACCACAATGCCCATTGACGCTCAGCCTAATCCAGCAGATTTCCCGCCCACCTGCTGATCAGTTTTTCATACGGCTTCTCGTTGCCACCTGCACTCATACCACCGTCTACTGCGATTGGCTGGCCATTCACATGGGGTTGGGCTGTGCCAGTCTAAAGATTCTCTAGTTGTTCAGGAAGGGTGATGCCCGCTTAGGTGGTTGATGCGGCGCAGGCTACTCGCAGCCTACTTGTTCTCATCCAACTGTGCGCGGCAGAATAGTCCTTCCGAAGTCCACTCGCGGAACCAGTCGCTAATTGCATCCTTGAGGCCTGCCGGATCGGTCTCAGGAGACGAGGCACACAGATCCAGCGCCGAGCCCAAGGACTCGCCTCGCTGCAACGCCGCAAGCAGCGTAAAGCGTTGTTCATCAAGATCAATCCGCCAGACACGGTATTCGTGTCTGTACACGGCGACAAAACCGAGAGTCTCACCCGGGACGTCCATCTGTCGATCTTCGCGCACAGCCGTTATGAAAGTATTCACCGGATAATTCAATTGCAGGAGGCGCAAGGCTGGAATGGTTTGCAAACGAACGTCGCCCCAGCGATCGATGGGAATCACCGTTAGATCTTCGAACTGAATCGGCTCGACACGCCGTGCATCAAACACGTCCTCCATCGCCCGCTCCACTGCCGCCACGTCTGCCGCAAATTTGCGATCGGGGAAATCGTCCGCCTCCTCGGCCAGATAACCGGGGAATTTGCTTCCGAGCCGCGCCAGACTGTAGTGGGTGGATGGGTGCCGGGTAACATAGTCCCTGACCACATTCCCGAACAACTTCTTGCCTAACAGGTGTTGTACCGTGGGAAACTCCTCGGCCAGGATCTCGGTGAGGCGCCAGAAGTACATGTTGCCGTAAATGGAAAGCCGCTCGACCGAGTTCAGCTGCTGCGAGGGCAGCACCAGGTCTTCGAGGCTTTCCTCGGTACAGGGCAGGCCGTTGCCGGCGGCCTCACTCCGAAGCCCGGAGCGGACGCCGTCGGGATCCATGATAATTGCCTGCATCCAGCGTTCTATCTGGTCGAGTTCAGGAAGTTCACGAGACATGTGCCACCTCGGCCGTATGACGAAATTGTTGTGCCTTGAGCAGCTCGGCGTGCGCCTCTGTGAAGGGTGGAATGTCGGCGTCCCATTCCAACAACGTGGCCCGACCGCCGGTACGGCGCTCCACGTCGGCGTACAGCTCCCAAACCGGCTCGATTACCCGACCATCGTGAGTATCGATGCAGTGTGTGCCCTTGTCCGTGTGTCCGGCCAGATGAAACTGCACGACCCGATGGTAGGGTATCCCCTCCAGGTAGGACCAGGAATCCAGATCGTGGTTGCGGCATGTTACGTACACATTGTTGACGTCGAGGAGCAGGCCGCAATTGGCCTCCTCTGCCATGCGGCGCAGGAATTCTTCCTCGCGCATCGTGGAATTTGCGAACGTCAGGTAGGTCGATGGGTTTTCCAGGATCAGCGGCCGCTCGAGAAAATCCTGCACGATGCGAATCCGTTCGATCAGAAAGGCGAGCGTTTGCTCGTTATAGGGAATCGGGTACAAATCGTGACCGTTGTAGCCCGCCACACCGGTCCAGCAAACATGATCGCCGAGCCACACCGCTCGCACCCGTTTGGCCAGTGCCTTGAGCTTGCGTAAGTAGTCGAAATCGACAGGGTCCGTGCTGCCGATGGACATCGACACGCCGTGCATCACGATCGGGTAACGTTCGGCAACTCGATCCAGGACATACAGGGGCCGGCCCTCGGTGTCCATATAATTCTCGGACAGGATCTCGAACCAATCGATCGCCGGCCAGTTTTCCAGGACGTAGCTGTAGTGGACCGTTCGGAGTCCGAGTCCGAGCCCCAGGTCGGGAAAATTCCAGAGGTTTGGCATCAAAGCGCGCGCAGTACCGTGCCCTGGCAGCTAGCCGAGGCACACATATTTTGGCCGCAGGCCCCGTCGCGGCGAAATTCACCGCGACCCGAGCCAACACCCGTTACTTATGGTCTTCCGGGACGGGAACTTCGCAGCCACCCTGGCCTTTGCAAGAGTTCTTGCCGGCGCAACCGTTGTCACCGGATTTGCAGCCACCTTGCCCCTTGCAGTCGTTCTGGCCTTTGCAGCCATGCTTGGCCGACGTCGCGCAACCGCCATGGCCTTTGCAGGAGTTCTTGCCGGCGCAGCCGTTGTCACCGGATTCGCAGCCACCCTGGCCCTTGCACTCGTTCATGCCCTTGCACACATGCTTCTCGCCGCCTTCGGTTGCCTCGTCTTGAGCAACAACATGGCGACCCTGCGTGCCGGCAAGAATTCCGGCTACAGCGCCGAGCAACAATTTATTGAAATTTCTTCGTTTCATACTCATCCTGGAATCCTCCATAAATCAACAACAAGGCATGTCCATCCGACACATGTCCATGGCACCCATCCGGCAACCAAATACACTGCCATAATTTCGTCGCGTCAGACTGTACCGAATCATCGAGGTCTGGCGGTGAAGTTGACACCGCACGGGAAATTGCACGGTGCCGTCCCGGCCAACGCCTCTGCCTATGCCTAGAAGTCTAGACCACGAACAGATACCGCGCCAATTGACGTTCTCCTGCGTCACAGCACAGCCGAACGCCAGTGTAGCAACCGGCATGTCACCATGTGGTAAGCCCCAGCGGCAAGAATTGCGCAAGACATCTAGATAAGAGAGAGAAATTGGCACGCCCGGAAGGTTGCATTGCCTGCTTCGTAGCTCCGCCTGTCGGTGGGACCTGGCGATTCCAACTGCGGCTGATACAGAGCCCCGATGGGAGGCCCTACTGGACAACCTGCACCTGCAGATACTTTGATCCTCGAAAACTGAGTGCGCTCAAGGCGAGTGGTGTCGTCGCTCGATAATAGACAATACTGTTGATTATCGCCTCGCCGTCGCGGCAACCGGGAAGCACCGAGGAGTGATCTGCGAGATACCAATCCTGTTTGTGTGCTGCGCCGAGGTCGGTTAGTCTCGCACGGTCAAAGCAAGGCTCGATCATTCCTCCCGGCAACAGCAATCGCCGGTTCAAACCGAGAGACAACCAGGTTGCCGCATCGTGACTCTCGGCGTCGACGTCTGCGCGCCGGTATCCGAAATGCACCGCAGGTGCATCCCACTGCAACAGGAACTGTTCCTTCCAGCCGGCGAATCCAAGCGTATCTCCGCTCGTCAGTTGGGACCTGGCCGCGTCGATGATTGCACGACCGGAGCGAAGCTCATCGATTCGCGGAAATATCAGCAACGACAGCCCGATCCACAACGTGGCCATGACTGCCGCGTAGCCCCCTGCCGCCCTTTTGATTTGCGTCACCGCGACAATAAAGAGTCCTGCCAGACCAATAGCGGCGATACGCATCCAGACATCCTCTGCTACCGGCGCACTCGCCAGCCATTTGCTCGAGATAATCGGTTCGAGGTGCGGATGGATGCCGACAATGACAAGCGCCGCAGCGAGCGTGAGCGAGATCGCAAACAGTACTCTCCTGGGGCCTCTGCCGCGCACGATCCGTGAGATATGTGGCCCTGCAATCAAGGCGAGCGCCGGCAGCGCGGGGAAAATGTAGACGGAGCGCTTTCCGTCGCTCAGGGAGAAAAACAACAACACAAGGACAATCCAGCCGCCGAGCAGCAGCGTATTGGGATCTCGCAGCTTCAAGTCCCGTTTCCAGGCCGGTATGAGCCACGGCAACAGGAAGGACAGCGGCATCCAGAGCCATGGAATCGCGTTGGTGAATAGATACCAGGCTGGCTTTATGTGCACCCACGAATCGGCATATCGCGACACGGTCTGACGTAGCAGTATGTCGTCACGATACTGAACAAGCTCCGCCGGTGCCGTACCGGTTGTTGCGAGCAACAGCGGAATGAGCCAGATGGCGATCGCGGCGAGGAACGCGAGCGGCGCATACAGCCACCTGCTACCGCCCGTGATGCGGGGAACGGGCCAGCTACGTTTCAGTGCAATAACATATGGTACGAATATCAGAAACGGCAGAAATCCCACGCCTTTCGTGATAACGCCGATTCCTGCGGAAAATCCGGCGATCGTGTACCAGCGCCAGTCGGGACCGAGCAACAGATGGCGGCAGAATCCGTACAGGGAGAGAGTCGTCCACAGACACAGCAAGCCGTCGATCTGTCCCCCTTTCATCTGCAGGGGAAACTGCATGACTGCAAGCAGGGCCGCGCCCGTCCAGATGGCAACCCGGGGGTTCCAAAGGCGGCGGGCGAGATCGGTAACGAGCCAGAGTACTGCGATGCCAGCAACAAAAGCGGGAAGCAGGATCGCCACACGCACCGACCCGGTTATCGAGAGCAGGGCGGCAACCAGCCAGAAAAATAGCGGGGGCTTGTCAGGGTAGATTACACCGCCAACCCTGGGCAAGAACCAGTCGCCGCCCTCGAGCATGTCTCTGGCAATCAACGCAAATCGTGGCTCGTCTGCCGGCCACGGGTCCCGCAGCCCCAGGCCCGCCGCCAGGATTACTGCCGCAACGAGCAACAGCAGAAGAAGTTGTTTGTTGTAGGTATTGCTCATGCCGCCTGAGCGTGTTCGTGCAGGCGCAACCAGACGTTACGAAGATATATGAACGCACCCGTTGACTGACCCACGATGAAGACCGGATCCCGCAAGTGAACGGCGTACATGAACAGTATCACGCCGCCGCAGAGGCTCAGGTACCAGAACGCCATCGGTATCACGCTGCGCCTGGCCCTTTCGCTTGCCAGCCATTGCACGAGAAAGCGTGAAAAGAAACACGCCTGTCCCATGAATCCGATTGCCAACCAGAAGATCTTCGGGTTCATTGCCTATATCCGTCGTCGTTTAAGCCACATGACTCCCAGCAAGTCTACGATGCCGACCCACAGACGGTTGCTGATGCCGTACTTGGATTTCCCGTACCGGCGTTGCCGGTGATTCACCGGCAACGCCTGAATCGAGGCGCCGTGGCGTTGCACCAGCGCGGGCAGGAACCGATGCATATGATCGAACGCGGGCAACTCCAGGAATTCGTCTCTGTAAAATACCTTCAGGCCGCAACCCGTATCCTGGATGCCGTCTCCGAGCATGCCGGAGCGGACGGCATTTGCAATTCGGGACGATACCCTTCTTATCCAGCTATCCAGTCGCTTTCGGCGTTCGCCCACGACCATGGACACGTTTGAACCTATGATCAGAGCAGCATAAAGAGCCGGGATGTCCGCAGGATCGTTTTGGCCGTCGCCGTCCAGCACGGCAACGACAGGAGCATTCGCGGCCTTGACTCCCGTTCTGATCGCGGCACTCTGACCCCGATTACTTTCGTGACATTGCACCCGGAGCCTCTGATGGACCCGGGCGAGACCGGTAAGCTCGTCGCTCGTGCCGTCGGTGCTTCCGTCATCGACCATGATAATTTCGCATGGAAGCCGTTGCGACAAAGCACGTTCTATCTCTTCGATCAGCGGTCGAAGGTTTGCGCGCTCGTTAAAGACCGGAATGACAACGCTCAACTGAAGCATGTTTCTCTTCGCCACGCTGTGGGCTAGTGCACGCCAGCCAGACCGGTCAAGGCGGAAACCTGCGGCAAGGCATTTTCCACCACCGGGATTTCGGCAATCAGATTAGTTGCCGCCTGTTCCGCAACGAATCCGAAATTGACCGGTCTCTCGCGGCCGGTATCGTAGGCGTAATCGATTTCATCGCTGCCTTCCCACGCGATCGTACCGGTCTGGCTGTCCCAGACCTGCAGGGAGAGGCGAATGCTTGCCAGCTTCGTGTCGAAAAGGCGAATCCCGGCAACACTCACACGCCGGTTGGAGGTCTGAGAAAACTCCGCCAGTCCGAGCAAGCCGAGGTAGCGTGCACCGCTAACCTCCCCTACCCGCCGCAGAGTATCCTTTTCGAGTATGCCGGTCGCGTGATAGTCGTTTACCATGGTCTTGTATTCGTCGGACAGTGCCGCCTGATTGACAGAGGACAGGACCTCGGCGAGTCGCACGACATGAAGATCCTCGCGCTGTGCTGCGACCGTGTCTGCGAACGCCAACGCGAGCGCGACACGATCCGCCTCCTGTCCGGTCGCCGAGACCGGAGTGAGAAACCCCAGTCCCTGGTCTCGAAAGGCAACCGGGTCCAGGGAAAAATCGACCGAATCGGTATTGGTTGATAACTGGGCCGTCCCGGCACAGCCGCCCAGCAGGATCCACACCAAAAGCAGTCTGACGGGGTTGACAGGCATGCTCGCCTCGTTGTTGCGGGTCCAAGTGAGAGGCGACGACCTACAAAATCCTTCGGCAGGCACCGCCGCGACACCACGTCAGCGGCGGCAGCGTTTTTCCCGGTCGACTGCAATCTCAGCCTGGCTCAGGACACGGGTTGAAACACGTCGAGCTTCGTTTTATAAGTTTTTGATTTTATGTTGAATAGGCCGAGCAAGCTGTGTGAGATATTATCGTGTGACAGTCCGGCGTCGGAGATTGCCGCCAGGCGGGCGCGACTGAGATGATGGCTTGATGACATGCCTGCCGACATCCAGAAGATCATCGGCACATTGATTTGTGATTGCGGTGCAAGGTAGTAAGGCAGGCCATGCAGGTACACGCCGTTTTCCCCGAGGGATTCCCCGTGATCGGACGCGTACAGCAGGAAAGAGTCAAATTCACCCTCGTTCTGGTTCAAGAACCCTATGGCTTCGTTCAACACGAAATCCGTATAGACAATCGTATTGTCGTAGGCGTTGGCCACTTCCCTTTCACTGCAGTCCTGCGGTGAATTGATGTGGCAATATGGCCTGAATACGGCGAAGGAATCGGGAAAACGATTATGGTATGCGGGGCCGTGGCTGCCGATCGTATGGAGAACGATGAGTACGTCGGAGGTCGTGCCAAAGACATACTTGTCCAGCACGGCCAGCATATCTTCGTCATAGACCTGGTCGCCGTCGCGGAGAGGCAATTCGTGAACTGATGGCGGCCCGATATCCAGGTGTTCGATGCGGGTACAAACGGCTTTGCAGCCGGAATTGTCGTCGATCCATACGACATGTACCCCGGCATGGTTGATCAGATCGAGAACATTGGATTCACTGGCCGCAATCTCGGGCGAAAAATCCCGTCTGCCGCGGAGCGAAAACATGCACGGCACCGACCAGGCGGTTGACGTACCGCAGGCAGACACGTGCCGGAAACTGACCACC
>JBHIDG010000114.1:0-9301 GCA_046760025.1 Woeseia sp.
GATCCAAGGCATGGTGCTGTCCGGCCTGGGCTTCGGCTTCATGCCGGAATACGCCATCACCGCCTCCGGGCTGGTGGTCCGGCCGCTGACCGAGCCCGAGGTCACGCGCACGATCAACCTGGTGACGGTGCGCGGCCGGCCCCACTCGCCCGCCCTCGGCGCCCTGGTCCGCGAGGCGATGACGTTCAAATGGACGGCGTGAGCCAGCGGACGGTAGAGATTCACCGTGCAAGAGTCATGGAAAAGATGCAGGCGCGGTCGCTGGCCGACCTGGTGCGCATGCACATGGCTGCATAGTCCGGGCTCAGGCGGCCTCGACGTTCGACATTTCCACCGGTGTTTGGAACCAGTCCGGCTTGACGATCAACAGATCGCAGGGAACGTGCTCGAGGGTCCGTTCCGCCGTCGCTCCGATGAATAGCCGCTTCCAACGGTTTCTCGCAACGGCGCCCATCACGACAACATCGGCATTCAGCTTCTCCGCAATCGCCGGTAATTCCTCATGGGTCAGACCGGCAACGAGATGCGCATGCTTGTCATCGACACCATGGAACTCGATTACGTCGCTGAAGCGCTTCTCGTGCTGCTCGTGCATTTGCTTTTCGATTTCGTCAAATGGGAGAGATACGGGAATGTAGGCGTTGGCCGTCACTGTCGCGACGGCAATCCTCGGATCGTACGAGTGAAACGCGTGAATTTCGCCCCTGGACTTCTCGGCAATCGATCCGGACAGGACCAGAATCTCGTCATCGAGCGCAGCAGGCTTGTCGTTTTGATTCATCGGATCGATCGCCGCGACGAATACAGGTTTGTCTGCCATCTCGTGCGGCTTGACAAGCCACAGCGGAACCGGGCAAGTGCGAATCAGGTTCCAGTCGGTGTTCGTCAGGAGCGCACGCGTCAATGCCGAATGGTGGTGAGTATCCTTCAAAACGATATCGGCGCCAATCGCGGCTGCATGCCGGACGATGCCCTCGTAAAGCGGGTGATCCCAGCGCGCTGCGGTGCGCACGATCAGGTCGGATCGACGCAGGCGCTCGGCCAATTTGTCGAGACGCTTCACGTGACCGCTGATGACTTCGCGCCTGGCTTTTTCGAGTGAGGGTGAGTCAAACAGGCGGTCGCCACTCAGATACTCGTTGTAATAACAGACAAATAATTCGAGTTCTGCATCGACATTACCGGCAAGCCAGGCGGCGCGACGCATTGCGGGTTGTTCGTCGGTCGTCGGATCGATAACGCACAATATTCGGGAAATCTTATGCATGATTGTACCTATAGCTGTCGAGCTTAATCGCTGTCCTCTGCCTGGAATCGTTAGCGTATTGGCGCGTTGGCCCAATGTTAATAAGGCGTGTTGCTTAGGCGATATCGGATTTTACCTACTGTCTTTCAGTGTAGCCCGTGCCGGCGCCCGCCGCTCACGTAGGTGAATTTACTGATTTCCAGACTGTTTGTCGCCAAGTCTAATGACCTGGTCACCCGAATCTGATATTTATGCTGGATTGGTGGGCGCGATCAGGAGAATCGACGGAATGGCGGACAACTGGCCCAAGGGACTTCGCGGCAAATTGCTGGAAAAGAAAGAGGAATTGGAGGCGAGGCTCGAGCGCATCACGGCGAACCTGCGACGCGGTTACGAGGCCGATTCCAAGGAGCGAGCTAAACAGCTCGAGGACAGCGAGGTCGTGGACGCGCTCGGCAACGAGGCGAGGATGGAGCTCAAGAAAATATCCGCGGCCCTTGCACGCATGGAGTCAGGCGAGTTCGGCGTCTGCGTTGACTGCGGAATGCCGATCGAAAAGGGCCGGATCAGAGCCTACCCGTATGCACTCGAATGTATCGACTGCGCGACACTGGACGAACGCCGGAACGCCCGCCCGGGTGCCGGGCACTGACTTATTTGACTAATTGATAATCCAACGGCAATTAGTCAAATAAGTCAGTGCCCGGCACCTATTTGCGCAGTCAGCATGACCCAAAACTTGTCGGTGTCGATAAAGGACGTCGTCGCCGAGTCGGCATTGAAAAGCGCCGCTTTCAGCAACAGTCCGTAACGATCGCCGAGTTTTCTACCGGCCGAAACATCGAGTTCGGTCCCAAAGTCATCACTCGCTGCTTCCGCAGAATAATCATGATAAACGGCCTGCAGGTTCCAGGACGCTACTCTGTACTTGACGATGAGGTAAATGTCGTCGACGCCCGCATCCGGTGTGGACAGGAACTGGTCGGCCCAGCCCTGAAACGCGTGCAAGGTGGCCAGCGGTGTTCGGAATGCCATTCCGGCAGACAGCGGATCACCGCCGAGCGACTCGTACGCGGCACCGAGCTCGAGGCCGTTCGTCCCTGACCACAACACACTGAGATTCGCGTAGTCGGCGCCGTAATTGACCGGATTGTCCGCCGCGTCCGACTGTGACGCGAATTCGGCGACAATGTTAATCGAACTGTCTCCGGAGGCGATGTTGCCGATTAGGCGCGCACCGTAGGTCGAGGTCGAGAACGCGACAACGTCCTCGTTGTCGATGTAGTAGACATACGGCGTTACCGACCAGGTATCGCTCAGTTTGACCTTGGCATGCAGTAGATGCGTATTGACGCTGTGATCGCCAGCCGCAACTTTGTCGCCGAAGATGCGGTTCACGTTTTCGACATATCCGTAGAACAGCTCGGTGTTCGCCAGGCTCGATACGGTCAGGCCGAGTCCATCATAGGTCTGCGGGTTCTGCCGCCAGCCGACGTTGCCAACGAAGCGATGATTGTCCAGCAGGATTCTTTGCCGACCCAGCCTTAGCTGCCAGTCCGCCAACGGTCTGTATTGCAAGTACAACTGGTTCAGATCCGATCCCCTGGGGTCCGCCACCGTAGAGAATTGCGTGCGGCCCGGACTCGTTCCCGCACCGCTGTTGAAGTCGTTCAGAAAAACTTCGGCGATATGGTCGAACTCTGCGAACGCCGACCAGCCGTCCCAGTCTCCGGTCTCGTAATTCAGCCGGATTCGAAGCGTCGATGCGTTAGCGTCCTCCAGCAGATTATCCTGATCAACATGCTCGTAGCGGTACCTGAGCGCCACTTGTGCCTTCCCCGAGGTCAACGCCTGCTCCAGCGAATATTCCTGTGCCGAAGCAATGACCGGCAGAAGCAGGCAGACTACCGGAAGGATTGCTTTCGCGAACGTGTTGCTCTTCATCATGCGATCCCTCGTGTGGTGCCGGTCAATATACGTCGTTCACGGTATTGTGGATGTTGAACTTTCCGGTCGGCGTGACGATCTGCGGTCCCTTGATGACTTGCTTCAGGGTCTTGGTCCTGTCATCCACGACTACCAGCGCGGACTCCTGTTCCTTGCCGCTCCAAACAGAAAACCACACCTCGTCGCCGGCCTTGTTGTACTCGGGCTGAACGACACGCTTCGGCCCTTCGCCTAGGTCCGCCCATTGCGCGATGGGAAGCTTTACGAAGCCGGCGTCGAGATCGGCGATGTCGAACACCGCAACACTCTGGCTGATGCTCTCGTCCGGATTCAGCGGCGCGTCGACCCAAAGGTTGTCCGAGTTCGGATGCGACTTCACGAACAGCGAGCCGCCGCCCATGCCATCGAGCACGCGCACTGTCTTCCAGGCATTGTCAGGATGCCCTTCGGGATCGGTGCCAAGGAACGAGATATTCGCATTACCCAGCGCGCTCGTGACCCAAACCGGTCCGTACTCGGGATCGTCGATGTTGGCGCCGCGGCCCGGATGCGGAACCTTTTCCACATCGACAAGCGCGGTCAGCTTGCGTTCCCTGGAATCCACGACCGCTACCTTGTTGGACTGGTTGGCCGCAGTCAGGAAGTATCGCTGGCTGCGGTCCCATCCGCCATCGTGCAGGAACCGGGCTGCGCCGATGTTGGTCACGGTCAGGTTTTCGACATCCCTGTAGTTGACGAGCAGAACATGTCCCGTTTCCTTTATGTTCACGATGAACTCGGGATGCTCGTGCGAGGCCACGATCGCGGCGACGCGCGGCTCGGGATGATACTCCTGCGTATCCACCGTCATGCCGCGTGTCGACACGATCTTGAGCGGCTCGAGTGTATCGCCGTCCATGAGTACGTACTGTGGAGGCCAGTACGAGCCTGCGATCGCCAGTTTGTCCTCGTAGCCCTCGAATTTCGAGGTTTCCACCGAGCGTGCCTCGAGACCGACCTTGATCTCGGCGACGATCGCCGGCGGGTCCATCCACAGGTCGATCATGTCGACCTTGGCGTCGCGGCCGATAGTGAAAACGTACCGGCCCGATGCAGATGGCCGCGATATATGAACCGCATAGCCGGTCGGCAGTATGCTGACGATCTCCTTGGTCGTGCCATCGATGATGGCCACCTGGCCGGCATCTCGCAGCGTCACCGAGAAAAAGTTTCCGATGTCGCGATCATGCCGAGGTCTGGTCGGCCTGTCCTCAGGTGCGACAAAGACATTCCAGCTTTCCTTCATCTGCGCCATACCAAATTCGGGCGGCGACGGCGGTTCCTGCTGGAGAAATCGCGCCATGACGTCGATCTGCGTTTCGGTCAGTTCGCCGGAGCTTCCCCAGTTCGGCATGCCGGCCGGTGACCCGTAGCGGATCAGCGCCTTCAGGTAGTCGGACCCCTTCTCCCTGGTGATATCGGGCGTCAGCGCCTTGCCAGTCGCGCCCTTGCGTAATACGCCGTGACAGCCGGCGCATCGTTCGAAATAGATCCGGGTCGCGGAGGCATACTCGGCCTCGCTGAGGACGGGCCCTTCGGCCGTCATCACCTGTCGGGCCTCCTCCCCGGCTATCGGGGACGGCGTTCCCCGATAGCGCAGCTCGCTCTCCGTCGCTCCCGTATGACGTTCACCGGCCGCGCGGTCTTCCTGCCCCAGTTCGATCCGAAGCGCCGCAACCTCCTCGACGCTGACCGCTGCCCCGCTGTTGCCCCAGGAATTGAACACATAGGTCAGCGCGGCTGCCAGTTCATTATCGGTCAGGTATCCCATGCTCGGCATCACGCCGTCGTAATCCTGCCCGTTGACCGTGATCGGACCCGTCAGTCCGAACAGGGCGGCCGTCAGGACCTGCTTCCGGTCGCCCATGAGGTAATCGGAGCCCGCGAGTGGAGGAAACGCACCCGGCAGACCTTGCCCGCTGTCCTGGTGACAGGCAGAACAATGCTCCAGAAACACCGCTTCGCCAGACGCAAGTACCTCGGCAATTTGTCCGGCGGCGACTTCAGCCTCATGTACGACGACCTGGTCTGTCACTGACGCAGGCTGCTCGGTGCCGGTGTCAGGCGAGCAGGCGAACAACAAGAATGCCGGCGCAGCGAGGACAAGAACTCTAATGAGATGCATAGCTACTACTCCTGTGACGGATGCGTCACCAATTCATATTCAGACTAATTGTGAAACTTCTGCCGGGCCTTGCGAGAATGGGAATTACCGGATCGCCCGGCGTCAGGCCGCGGATGTCGGCCCAGTTCCAGTAGATTCGATCAGTCAGGTTCAACAGCCCGGCACGAAGCGTCGTGCGGCCCGTCAGTTTCTTTGTCGCAAAGAGGTCAAGCACCGTGTGGCCCGGTGGTTCGAACAGCTCGCCCCGGGACTCGTCGCGATCGGTCCAGGCTTCGGTGATCGATGCCCGCAGATGCAGGCCGGTGTTTCCGTTCGCCGCCGACCATGCGATGCCCAGCACAGCCTGTGCAGGACCCAGTGAATTCAGGGGCTGACCGTTCTCCCTGTTGTCTCCGCGTGCGATATAGAGCGAACCGTCAAGAGTCAGCCCGCGAAACGGCCCGAAAAGGCGGGTTTGCCAGCCGGCTTCCAGGCCCTCGATTTCGGTCTTTCTGAGATTCTGTGACTGAAAAAGGACTCGCCCGCTGACGGGATCGACGCCGATCCGCACTTTGGATTCGATGAAATCATCGTATGTCGTGTGAAAGACGGCGAATCGCAGACTCGAATAGCTGCCTCGCCAGCGCAGACCCAGATCGAAACCATTGGAGCTTTCGGATTTCAGTTCCGGATTCGGCACGGCCCGGTAGTTGAGCACCGGAATCTCCAGACCGATGTTGGCGTCCTCGTAGGGGGGCGCACGGAACCCGTGTGCGTACTGCAGATAAATGTCAGTCGAGGGCGTCAGGCGGTAGATCAGGCCGAACTTCGGCGAGACGTCCGACTCGGACAGCGAGACAGGAGCGGCAAACGGGTAGTCCTCAGCGTACATGGAATCCGGCCTCGGAGACAGGTCGAATCTGTCGGCGCGGATCGCGGCGATGGCGGACCACTTGCCGATCGAGACAACGTCTTCGATGTACGTGCCTATTTCAGTCGTGTCGCTGATCGGGAAGTCCCGAAGCGGGAATACTTCGCCCAGAAGGACGTTGGATTGCACGCCGGTCGTCAGGTCATGTTCGAGACCATCGCGGTATTCCGCGGTGCGGCGGTGACGATACTCGAGCCCGACGCCCAGACGGTGTGAGATCGTGCTGCCGAAAAATTCCTTCTGCAGGTTCAGCTCCGCGCCGTGTATCTGCTGTTCGAAGTGAAAGGCGCGGTCGATGGAGACAGGTCGCCTCGCCCCGCCGCGTACGTCCAGGGTGTCCTGATCGATGTCGGCGATTTCGTAATACGCACGCAGAACGCCGGAGTCGACCACGCCCTCGGGCGAGCCGAATTCCAGCGCGAGGCTCAGCAGGTCCAGGGCGTAGTCATCGTCGCCTTGCAGTCTGGTCGTAGAGCGAAACCGGCCCGATCCAAGCATTGAACGAAGATCCGTCCGGCCGCTCGCCTGCTGGTGAATGAAGCCTGCCCGCCAGGTCCGGCCGCGCGCATCGTCGGCAACGAACTTCAGGAGTGCTGATTTACGCTCATAGTCCTTGAGGTCCATGTCGTTCAATGCCGCGGCGGAATCCGATTGGTGCCCGTCACGCCAGCTCGCGCTGGCCAGGATTCCTCGGGATTCGTCGCCCAGGGCGAGGATTGCCGTTCCGTGTAGACTCTCATCGGCCCCGCGCCAGGTTCCGACGAAATCGCCGCCCCGACCGCGCGAGCCGGTAATCTGCGCAGGGTCCGGTGTTCTGACTGCAACGACACCGCCGATCGCGGCGCTGCCATACAGCGCGGAAGCGGGACCGTGCAGCACTTCGATCTGCTCGACCATGCCGGCATTCAGAAAGTCCCTGGTCGCATTAGAGAACTTGCCTACATCGAACTGGTCACTGAGCGGCGCACCGTCAATGATCAGTGCAACCCGATTCCCGCCGATGCCGCGAATGTTGATGCCTTCGGTGCCGAATCGTGTTCCGGCCGCTTCATAATCGATGCCCGGCACATATCGGAATATGTCTGCAACCGAGGTCGCCAGCTGCGACTTGAGATCGGCCCGGCTCAAGACGGTGACATTTGCCGCGATTTCCCTGACAGACCGCTCGCTCTTGTGAGCGACGACGACAATCTGGTCGAAGGGTTTTGCGGGCTCCGCGGCCGCAGAAATCCGAAAAAACGCCGCGCTCAGAACGAGACACGCGGCGACGGATACTGACAAATTTTCCTCGCGGCACATAGGTCGGGGCACCTCTTGATCATGGGATGGCTCCTGCGAAACTCTGCCAAATGCTGTCGTGAAAACCATAGGTACGTTCACCTACGCAGCGCCGGCTTGCCCGTATCGGGATCTGCAGCCAGAATTCGTGACAGCCATGTATTTGACGCTCAAATTCGTTCACGTCGGTATTGCGGTCGCCAGCATCGCAGGCTTCGTTCTGCGTGGCGTCTGGATGTTTCGGAACCCGGAAAATCTCGAGCGGCGCATCGTCCGAATCGCACCGCACGTCGTCGACACCGCATTCCTTATTACCGGCATATGGCTGGTCGTCTTGCTCCGGCTGGATGTGACGCGCGAAGACTGGCTAATCGCCAAACTTCTTGCGATTGTCGGCTATGTCGTCCTTGGCGCAATCGCGCTCAGGCGGGGCAGGACGATTCACATCAGAGCCGCGGCATTCGTCGCGGCGATGTCGACATACTTATATATAGCCGGTATCGCGGTTTACAAATCTCCGGCTAGCTGGGCCGCGGTCCTGGGGAACTGAACTACAATGGATGGCCCGCCGGACCAGTCTGTTCGCTAGTCCCGCGGAACAATGCCTTTGACGATCGCGGTTCTCGCCAAATCGAGCAGCTGGGTGGTGTTGACTGGCTTGCTCAGAATTTCGCTGTTGTCGAGCGAGCGGGCATCCTGGACCACCTTCGACGTATCCCCGCTGACGATGAAGGCCGGCACATTGTTGCCAACACATTCACGAATCGAAGTGACAGCTTCCACCCCGGTCGAACCATCCAGCAAATGAAAGTCGGAAATGATCAGGCTCGGATTCGTATCGAGATGTTTCACAACCGCCTGCGCCTCGGATGCCGATTCGGCGGTTGCCACTCGATAGCCCTCGGCCTCCAGCAACAAGCCCCAGGCGTTGGCAACTTTGACATCGTCCTCGATCAATATGACCAGACCTGATATATCAGCGTCTGACGTCGTGTCATTCGATTTCGCTACCATTTTGCTGTGCGATTGTTCCTTGACGACAGGCATCGAAACGCAAAAACAGGATCCCTCGCCGGTCTGTGACTCGACGGCGACGTCATGGCCGAGCAGGTCGGCCAACCGGCGCACTATTGCCAGACCCAGTCCGAATCCCTCCTTGTTCGATCCCGGCGTCCTGCATTGATGAAACTCCGTGAAAATGTCCTCGAGCTGATCTTCCTCGATGCCGATACCGGTGTCGATGACTCTGAGGCACAACTCGTCACCAGGTTTTTCAAAGCGAAGCTGCACGCCGCCTTTGTCCGTGTAGCGAATCGCGTTGGACACGAAATTCTGAATGATCTCGCCGAGCAGATTCGGGTCGCTTCGAACGATGATCTCGCAGGACTCGGCGTCAAATGTCAGGCCCTTGTGATTGGCCTGCCTGGAGAACTCTGCCGACAGGCGATCGATCAATCTTTGAATCGGGAAGTCCTCCAGCTCGGGGCTGACTGCGCCGGCATCGAGGCGGCTGATGTCGAGAAGCGAATTCAGGAGATTCGTCATCGCGTCCAGCGAATGTTCCTGGCTTTCTATCATCTCGAGCGCCAGCGGTTCCTTGGTGGTCCGGCGCAGGGCACCGGTCAGCAGGCTGAGGGCCTGAACCGGCTGACGAAGATCGTGACTTGCCGCGGCAAGAAACGCACTGTTGGCTTTATTCGCGCGCTCGGCCGCCTGGCGAGCCGCGATGATCTCCTGCTCCATTTTCTTGCGCTCG
>JBHIDG010000115.1:0-9240 GCA_046760025.1 Woeseia sp.
GCCCTGCGTGATCGTAATGGGCCTTTCGGTGTTCTCGCGCATCGTCAGACACGGGATGTCCAGATAGGTTGTTTCTTCCTGCAAGCCACCGGAGTCGGTTATAACGAGCCTTGCACCGGTGACGATGCGCATAAAGTCGACATAGGGCAACGGATCCAGGAGCGTGAGCTCCGGTCCAGACGACAGCCGATCATGAAGATCGTGGTGCCGCAGGCTTTTCATCGTTCGCGGGTGTGCAACGAACACGATCGGAATATCCGCTGACACACGTAGCAGTTCATCAACAATGGGCGAGAGTGTCTCAGCGGTATCGACATTCGACGGACGGTGCAACGTGACCAGGGCGTAATCCGTGTCGCCAATACCAAGATTAGCACGGGCACCCGATGCTTCGATTTTGTCCCGCAGCATTTCAAATGAGTCGATCATGATGTTGCCGATCAAATCGATTTTTCTTCTGGCCACGCCTTCTGCGAGCAGGTTTTCGTCGGCATCGACAGACGGTGTCCACAGCACATCGGCAATGGAGTCAGTGACGAGGCGGTTAATCTCCTCCGGCATAGAGCGATCTCCGCTCCGAAGCCCGGCCTCCAGATGAATCACCGGAATCCACAGTTTAGTACCGACCAGTGAACAGGCAACCGTCGAATTTACATCCCCGACTACCACGATCCAGTCCGGTCGGTTTTCCACGCAGACCTTCTCGTAGGCAATCATTACGCCGCCGGTTTGCTCTGCGTGCGAACCACTGCCTACGTCAAGGTCAAAGTCGGGATCGGGTAGTCCGAGATCGCGAAAAAAAACCTCCGACATGTTGACGTCGTAATGTTGGCCTGTATGTACGACCCGCACATCGCACCAGTCGGTAGACTTCATGACGTGGTACAGCGGCGCCACTTTCATGAAATTCGGCCGGGCCGCGGCAATGAGATGAATATTGACTGGATCCATACTCAACGACATTCAGTGAGTCGAACGCGAATGCTAATCGAATCTCGTGTCGCAGTGCCAACAGCCAGAATGCGGTCTGCCGGGCAAGTTATCTGCAATCTCAGGATCTCCGGTACGCGTAGCTTCCCGGGTTTGGCTCGCTATCATGACGTAGGCCTGATATTACAAAATACTCTGAATTTCTGCGAAATCTCGTAAATTATTGCCATGCATATGGAGCCGGGCTTCCCCGCCTGGAAAGCTGGTCACGAAATGTGCGCATGGGGTTTTTCTGGTGAGGGGATGGCGGCTGTGTTGGTCTCGTCATTTCGCGTCGCAATCGCACGGCAGGATTGGTGCAATCGACTAAACAAGCGCTGGTGCTTTTGGCGGCCGTGAACGGCCTGGCTCTCGCCGTTTGGGCTTCAGCATGGCGCTTGTATAGCGGTGCAGGCATTGTGTGACGGGGTCACTTCTCTACCGGTTGCACTGGTCGATAACGAGGAATCAACGCATTACAACAAAGTCAGTGGTCTGCTGGTCGGGTTACCGCCCGTTGCCAGCGGGATCGTCGATGAGCCTGGAGTCGTGGGGGTTGTATTGGCATTGCCGAGTAATTCCCGCCGCAATCGTCAATCGACAATATCTGTTGAGGCGGCGGTCAATCTTCTTGATCGCTGATTTTTCGCAAGAAATTGCAACACAGAGTTTCCAATACGGAACAAGATATATGTGGGAAATTGTGTACATTGTGTAAATTGCGATGACCCACAGGGAGTTAGGCGTTCTAGCCTGGAAAGCTGAACAATAATGTATGCATGGGGAATTCCTGGGGAACGAAGCAGCAACCGTGTCCGGTGCGTCCGTTTGCTGCGTAGCGGCATAATCGGCCTGCCGCGACCGGCCAAGCAAGCGTTGATGCTTATAGCGGACGTGATCGGCTTCGCGCTGGCTGTGTGGGTTTCAGCATGGCTCCTTTATGGCGGTGAAATTGCCGTACCGAGCATATTGCTGGTCACCCTGGGCGCCCTTTTGGTGGTCATTCCCTGTACCTGGTATGTGGGATTGTACCGGTCGGTGGTCCGCTACATGGGCCTTGAACTGATTGTTGCCGGCGTAAAGTCATCCACTGTATCTGCCCTCGCCGTGTCGTCCGTTGCCTATGTGACCGGTGTTTTGTCGGCACCGGTTCGCTTCGGCGCTGTGTACTGGGCGCTGTCCCTGCTGTATCTGTTGGGCAGCCGGTATCTGGCGCGGCAGTTCCTCAATCACCCCAATCCGAGCAGAGAGCACGTAATGGTCTACGGGGCGGGAGAATGCGGGGCGCGATTGGTCCTGGCATTGCTCGAGGGGGACACTTTCTTGCCGGTTGCGCTGATCGATGACGATGAATCGCTGCATGACAAGAAGGTCAGCGGCCTGGTGGTTCAGTCGCCGACCGCGATTAGCCGGATCATCAATGAGCTTGCAGTCACGCGGGTTCTGTTGGCGCTGCCAAGTGCCCCGCGCCGCAATCGCCAGGCGATTATCGAAGGTCTCGAGAAACTTTCCGTGCATGTGCAGACGATGCCGGATATGAATGATCTCGTGTCGGGAAAAGCCCACGTTGAGGACATCGGTGACGTCGATATCATGGACCTGCTGGGTCGAGAGACAGTGGCGCCGGACGTAAAGCTGTTGAGCGCCTCGATCAAGGGAAAGTCCGTCATGGTGACCGGCGCCGGCGGCTCGATCGGATCGGAACTCTGTCGCCAGATCCTTCGCCTCGGGCCGAAATCTCTGGTGTTGTTCGAGATCTCGGAAGCGGTTCTCTATGACATTGACAAAGAACTCTCCGTGATGGCGGCAAAGCTCGACATCGATTGCAGGATTGTTGCCTTGCTCGGATCCGCGCATCGTGAGGTCCGTGTGCGGGAAGTTCTGGAGACGTTCGGCGTCAATATTGTCTTCCATGCCGCCGCTTACAAGCATGTTCCGGTCGTCGAACACAATCTCCTGGAAGGTATCTACAACAATATCTTCGGCACGCTGCATACGGCGAGGGCGGCGATTGCCGCAAATGTTGACACGTTCGTGCTGGTATCCACGGACAAGGCCGTCAGCCCGACCAGCGTGATGGGGGCGAGCAAGCGGTTCTCCGAGATGATCCTGCAGGCCCTGCAGGATGAGCATCGCACAATGCGTTTTTGCATGGTTCGTTTCGGCAATGTTCTGGCTTCCTCGGGATCGGTGGTGCCGCTGTTCCGGGAGCAGATCCGAAAGGGTGGGCCGGTGACGGTGACGCATCGTGACGTTACCCGATATTTCATGACGATCCCGGAGGCGGCGCAACTGGTCATTCAGGCAGGCGCCATGGCGCAAGGCGGCGATGTTTTTGTTCTCGATATGGGAGAACCGATTGAAATTCACAATCTTGCGAGGCGCATGATCAGTCTGATGGGCCTGACGGTCAAAGACGACGAGAATCCGGCAGGCGATATCGAGATCGAGTTCATCGGATTGCGGCCGGGCGAGAAGCTTTATGAGGAATTACTGATCGGCACGGACGTGTCTGCCACCGAGCATCCTCATATCATGCGGGCGAGCGAGGAATACCTGTCCTGCAGTCTGCTCGACCCGCTCATCGATGAGTTGAGCTCGTCGTTTATTGCTCGTGACCGGGACAGGGCGCGGGCCGTGCTCCTGAGGGCCATCGGGGGCTATGAGCCCGCCAACGGAATTGAAGACCTCGTTTGCCTTGGACGACGCGATTCGCCTCATGAAGCACTGCGGGCCGCGAATTCGTGAGCAAACGGCGACGGGAAGCTGGAACAAGCCGCGACCCGGGCTTCCGGCGGTAATTGTCCAAGGGGGCACCTTCAGATACAAGGAAGCTCTGATTCAATGACGAATTCGCAGTTCCACGCGTCTGTTCGCGGCTCGACCCTGGGCTGAGACATTGTCGGCAATGGGTTCAGCTTCGCCGTAGCCCCTTGCGGACAGATTGGCAGGGTTGGCCCCGGCGTTGATCATGTAGTCCCGGACGGTATTGGCACGCCGTTCCGATAGACCCTGGTTATAGGCAGCATTGCCATTGCTGTCGGTGTGTCCGGCTACTTCAACTACCAACTCCGGATGCATCCTCAGCGTTGCCACGGCGTTTGCCAGAACATGCTCCGCGCCGGGTAAGAGGCGATCGGAGTTGCTCGCGAAATTGACCCCGGGCAAATCGATGACATCCCTGATCTCACAACCGTTAACGTCAACACGGACATCGGCAGTCGTTTTCGGACACCGGTCGAGACGATTGACTACGTTGTCACCATCGTCATCCCGTTCACATCCGTCGGCATCGACAGCTACGCCGTTAACAGTATCGGGGCACCGATCATTATAATCCGGTATGTGGTCGCCATCACTGTCTCGAGGACAGCCAAACGAATCGACCGGAGCGCCGGCCGGTGTGTTGGGGCAGGGATCGGCGCTATCAACAACGCCGTCGCCATCGCTATCTCGCTCGCAGCCCGTATCATCTACCTCGACACCGATTGCCGTTGCGGGGCACCGGTCCCCGTCATCCGCTACGCCGTCCCGGTCGCTGTCAAGAAAGGTTCTCGCGCTGCGGCCAAACGAAAATTGCCAGCCAAGAGTTGCAATACGATCGGTCAGGTTGTTATTACTCTCATATGCAAGCCGCGCCCGGTATTCAGCTCTGAGCAATATGGAGCCGTCGCCATAGGCCCATGTGAATCCAATGCCCAGACTGCCGGTGGGACGATTCTCGTCACCGGCATTTTCGAGTTCAGTCCCCAGATAGCCGACGCCGGCCAACAAGTAGGTCGAAATTGCGCTGTCAGGATTGAGGATCCCCAAGGCGTTGAAGCTGGCTTCGAAATGTTTCTGGCCAGGGAATCCGTTAATATCGGAGTAGCCGAGCAATCCCTCCAGCGAAATACGCTCTGATACGGTGCGGCCGACGCTGAGCTGAGCACCGGCCAGAGAATCGTCAATATTGCGATCACCGTCGTCATCTGTGTACACAACTGCCGGGGCTACGTACCAGTTGTCAGGCTGAGCTTGCGCCGTCGTCGAAAGAAGGACGGCCAGCACGAAGCTTGTCAGTCCGAACAGGGAATTCTTCATTACGCTATACCTCCGTGACAAGGCAAATCCGAATATTTGCAAAGAAGAATCAAATCCGTGGGCAGTTCGTCGAATCCCAGTCGCAACGTTTCAGACAACGACAGAACCTGACTCATGAGTTCCGGGCGAACCGAATAGCGGCCAAGACTATACAACTCACTCGTCTTCGTATCATCACTTTACAATCATCAATTGACGATAACTGTTCAGGTGGCAACCGGGAAGTATTGTGGTCACTGGATGCTGTACGCACGTTCGCAACACAGTGTTTCCGATATGGAACAAAATACCTGTTGTAAACTTCGACTGCGATTTTGGTTATCGTGGGGTTGTGAGCGACCAATGGTTTTGAATGTTCCGTTTGTCGCTGAGCGCTCAGCGCCTGGCACGTTGCGTTGCAGCACGTCGAAATGTGTTTATGTGAATCAGGAGTGACGCTTCTCTGGTGGGCAGTATCGCCGTACAGGATCCGCGAACCAAATCCGCTAAGGGATCAAGTCCGATGTGTGCGACTCCAACTGCAATAGGCCGCAATGATACGGATTCGAAGCAGATCCTGGTGCTTGACCGCCACCCAAAGTCACTCGGGCACATCCTGTCCGCATCCGGGATCTGGCCGCATAAGGTGATATCGGTCGCAAGCGTGAGCGATGCGATCAGATGGTGCCGACTATTTACGCCGACGGCAGTGATTGCACCTCTCGATTTACCGGGTACAGACGACGCAGCGACGATCAGCACTTTGCGTGCCGGCCTTGCGAGCGTACCGATCATCGCACTGGGCGCGGCGTCGGATCATCCGAAGCTGAGTGCGGTCCTCGACCAAGGGGCGGATGCTTTCCTGTCGCGCGAAGACCTCGAGCAACCCAATCTACTCGGCCTTGTCATGCGTATAAAGCAAAGACCGAGAACCGACAAGGTGGGAGCGCTCGTGTGTGACGTTAACGGCGCTATTTCCGTTGCCAACGAACGCCTCGCCGACTGGCTGCGATACCCGAGTTCACAATCGTTGATTGGCAAGTGCGTGCAGCGCGACCTGATGCAATGCCCCGATGATTGGCGGGCGTGGGCGAGTATCATTGCGGGGTTGGCCGTGTCTCTGCATCAGCTAATCAACGTCAAGACACAGAATGGGCGCGTGCTAAGAATGCAGGTGGAAATATTCACATTACCCGGCTCGTCCAACGGACTGCAAGCGATACTGGTCGATAAGACGAGATTTCCAGTATCGGGCGGTAGAAGGGAAAACGCGTGACACGATGGGCCGTATACGTTGGTGTCACAACCTCAATGGATGATTGCGCAAAACGACGAAGTCACCTCGGCGTTAAGTTTCCGACCTTATTCATACACCGATAGATTGACTCTTTCGCCAGTAGCACCATGAATCAGATTCCAAATCGCCTGCTGATTATCGATGACGAAGCTGCAATCTGCGACTTCATCAGCACCGTTGCGGAGAAGATTGGCTATGAGGTCAGAGCCACGGATGACCCTGACGAGTTTCTGTCCTTGTTGGACGAATTCAGACCGAGCACCTTGATCATAGACCTCAATATGCCAAAGGTCGACGGTATTGAGCTATTGGGCATTCTGGGCGCTAAGCAGTATCAGGGCGCCATAATGGTTATAAGTGGAGCAGAGGCGAGGGTGCTGGCTGCGGCTAAAAAGTCAGGCACCAGCCACGGACTGAAAATGCTGGGCGTTGTCCAAAAGCCCATATCGCTGTCGGATCTGCGGGATACGCTCCAGGCGGCGCGGACCATGCAGCGAGTCGTTACCGAGAGCGATCTTCGCGAGGCGCTGGAACTGGGGCAATTGACGATCCACTATCAACCGATAGTCGCCCGTCAGGACAATGACGAGTGGCGAATCGCGGGCGCCGAAGCGCTGGCGCGCTGGCAACATACGGAATTCGGTCTGTTGAAGTCGGACGAATTCATCACCCTGGCCGAGGAGGCGGGATTGATCTCGGCAGTAACCGATTATGTATTCCGGACCGTTGTGGAGCAGATGCATGTCTGGCATGACGGGGGCATGGATGTGGGCATCGCGGTGAACGTTGCCAGTGAACTCATGTCCGATCCGGACTTTCCGGACAGGCTCATGGTCCTGTTCGAAGAGTACAGGGTAGATAGCTCAAGACTCACCATCGAGGTGTCGGAATACACGGCCATGCAGGCGGCCGAGCACGACCTCGACGTTTTGGCGCGCCTGCGACTCAAAGGGGTACAACTGTCCATCGATAACTTTGGCACAGGTCATTCATCATTGAGCCAGTTATTTCGACTGCCTTTCAGTCAACTCAAGATCGACCGGCTGTTCGTCATGGAAATCAGCAGCGATGCGGAAGCCAGGGCGATCGTCAGGGCGTCGATAAATCTCGCTCACAATCTCAATATGCGTGTCTGTGCCACCGGCGTCCATAGCCGGGAAATCTGGGATTTTCTGGACGCCGAGGGTTGCGACACGGCTCAAGGCTACTTTTTCTCCAAGCCGGTCAGTGCGGCGTCGTTCGAGAAGTTGTTCCACGAGAGAAGCGGTGTCGCCGGCGCAGAGAATCCGAACGAGCCTGTACCGGCTGTCGGATCGTAATCGCCCTGTTGCGATTGCAGCGAAAATTAGGAATCGGGATCATGGCGGAACCGGCTCTCCTGAAAAGTGAAGCGCGAAAACGTGCTGAGAACGCCTGGAAGCTGACGCGGCTGGCGATCGACAAAGCGGCGGACAGAGTATTCTGGGCAAGGCAGGACGGCCGACTTTTTTACGTCAACGATTCTACCTGCCGGTCACTCGGCTACTCACGTAAGGAACTTCTCACGATGTCCATCGGCGATATCGTCCCGGATTATCAAGCGGCGACGTGGGCCGAGCAGTGGCGCGAACTCAAGGAGAAAGGGTTCTCTACTTTTGAGACCCGTCATCGCGCCAAGGATGGCCGGATTTTCCCGGTTGAAGTCTCACACAATTATCTGCAATTCGATGGGTATGAATATGTCTGTGCTTTTGCCCGCGACATCACGCATAGACTGCAACCGGACGTCCAGCTTCAACAAGCGCAAAAGATGGAGGCGGTAGGGCAACTGACGAGCGGTATAGCTCATGACTTTAACAACCTGCTTACTATTATCATCGGCAACCTGCAAATCCTCGAGGAAGACCTGCGGCAAAACGAAAAGCTCTCCGAACCGATTAAGGCAGCGCTCGAGGCGGGAGTACGTGGGGCAGACCTGACCAGACGGTTGCTGGCTTTCTCCCGGCAACAAATGCTGGTGCCGAAAGTCATGAATATCAACAAACTCGTGAGCGGGATCGAGCCGCTGCTCAAGACGACGCTCGGTGCGCACATAAATCTCTGCGCAAAGCTTGCCGGCGACCTGTGGCCAACAAAGGTAGATCCGGGGCAGCTCGAAAACGCTGTTATCAATTTGGGCGTCAATGCCCGCGATGCAATGGTTAAGGGAGGCAAACTTACGATCGAGACAAGCAATGTCTCCCTGGATCAGGCCTACGTGTCACAAGAACCGGGGTTGGCGACCGGTGACTATGTCTTGCTGAGGGTGAGTGACAACGGAACCGGCATTCCTAAAGACACGCTGTTGCGGGTTTTTGAGCCGTTTTTCAGTACCAAGGGTCCGGGTAAAGGCAGCGGACTCGGGCTCAGCATGGTGTACGGATTCGTCAAGCAATCGAACGGGCACATAAAGATATACAGTGAGGAAGGGTACGGAACAAGTATCAGGATCTATTTACCTCGATCCGAGTCTGCCGCCGAAGACACAAAGGCGACGCCAATAAGGACAGTACAGGTATCCAGGGGGCAGGAGACCATTCTAGTTGTGGAGGACGAGGAGGCTGTCCGCAGGATTGCGGTCAAGATTCTCGGCGAACTGGGATATCGATTGCTGGAAGCTGCTTCCGGATCGGCGGCGCTGCCCATTTTGGAAAAACATGAGAATATTGATCTCCTGTTTACCGATGTGGTGATGCCCGGCGCCATGACTGGTGCGCAGCTTGCAAAGCGGGCACGTAAACGCAACCCGAACCTGAATGTGCTTTTCACCTCCGGTTACAGTGAGACTGGTATTTTCGATCACGGCGTCTTGCAGGGCAGTGACGATATTCTGCATAAGCCTTATAAGAAAGAAGAATTAGCACAAAAAGTGCGCGATGTTCTTGACCGGGCAT
>JBHIDG010000116.1:0-9233 GCA_046760025.1 Woeseia sp.
CAACGCACGTGTGCTCGATCAGGGCGTAAGCCGGACACCGATGTTCGCGTTCAGGACTCTCATGGATGCGGAAGGCTTCGCCAGACTGATTGCGGAGTACAGCGGTGACTTCGAATCGATCGTGGCGAATATTACTTCGCACGGGCAACTGATCAGTAACCTGCCGATCGTCGAAGGTAATCACGTGTACATCGATCTGCGCTTTCGGACCGGTGACGCATCGGGTCAGAACATGGTGACCTTTGCAACGGACGCCATATGCAAGGCCATACTGAAACATTCCCCCATCAAACCGGTTTACTGGTTTCTCGAAGCCAACTATTCCGGCGACAAGAAAGCAACCTCCAGGACGCTCGGCGGCGTCCGCGGCAAGCGGGTTTCCGCCGAAGTCTGTATTCCAGGCGCACTCGTTGCCCAGCGACTTCATACGACGCCGGATGAAATGGTGGACTACTGGTATGCCGGCGCGCTCGGCGGTGTGATGAGCGGTACTACGGGCATCCAGGGACACTTCGCAAACGGGCTGACCGCACTGTATCTCGCCTGTGGGCAGGACGTCGCTTGCGTCGCGGAATCGGCGACCGGAATGACGCGTCTCGAATCGACCGCCGACGGTGATCTATACGCCAGCGTGACGTTGCCGAACATCATGGTCGGCACGGTCGGTGGCGGTACCGGACTGCCGAGCGCCAGAGCGTGCCTGGACATCCTGGGACTTGCCGGGGCGGGTAACAGCTCCGCACTGGCAGAAGTATGTGCCGCTGTCGTACTGGCAGGCGAACTTTCAATCATCGGCGCGTTGTGCTCCGGTGACTTTGCGATCGCCCATCGCTCGCTGTCGCGCGGCCAGCCCATGGAGAGGAGAGGAAAAAATGACTAATCGTTGGTGGATTTACCAGCAAGAGCGTTTCCCGATATTCGCGCACGGGCCTCTGATCGTTGTCTTCTGTCTGGCTGTCATGTTTTTCTCGGCCATGCAGCAGGAGCAGATGGTATTGCCCGAATTCCTTCGTATCTCCGGAGCGGTCGTCAGCGCGTTGATTCTTTTCTTCCAGCTCCGTGTCGCGGACGAATTCAAGGACTTCGATATCGACTCGAAATACCGGCCCGGACGGCCGGTACCGAGGGGCCTCGTGTCGCTGAAGGAGCTGGCAAGGCTCGCCTATGCCGGCGGCGCCATTCAGTTCCTGATTGCGACGATAGTCGATGTCGGCCTGGTGCCCATCCTTGTCGGTCTCTGGGCATATACAGGACTGATGACAAAGGAGTTTTTTGCACCGGCATGGCTGCGACGGCACCCTGTCGTTTACTTGCTGAGGCATATGCTGGTGATGCCCATCGTCGCATTCTATGTAAGCGCCTTCGACTGGCTGTGTGTTTGCCGTGAGATGCCGGACGGCCTGACATGGCTCCTGCTCGTGACTTTCTTCTGCGGCCTCGTTCTCGAGCTGGGTCGCAAGATCAGGCTTCCCGGAAACGAGCGAGAAGGTGTCGAGACCTATAGCGGACTCTGGGGAACCAACGCTTCGGTCGCAATCTGGTTCGCCTCAATTGCCGCCGCCGTTGCGGCCTATGCGAACGCGGCCGCATTGATTACTTCTTCGTACCTTCATTTCAGTCTCGCTGCGACCGCTCTCGTTGTCGGCATCCTGACCGTGTCCCTGTTTCCCAAGCGGTTTGATCGCGGTTTTCCAGATATTGCCGCCAGGATCATCGAACCCAGTTCGGGCCTTGTTGCGATCCTCCTGTACCTCGGGCTCGGGCCACTGCAAGCCGTACTTCGACTGCAAGGTGCATGACATGAAATTCATCAGATTTGCTCACGAAACCGCGGCCCCGGACCGGTGCGGCAACAAGGGTCTGCGCCTCGGCCGTCTCAGCCGCGCCGGCTTCAATGTCCCGCCGTTTTTCGTCATCTGCCCGGTGGCGAATAACCGTGGTTCCGAAAGTATCCCCGGTCTTCACTCGGAAATCACGACGGCGACGCGAAAACTGTGTCCCGATGGAGCACCGGTTGCCGTGCGCTCGTCGTCAGTCGAAGAGGATGGCCGGAATTCTTCGTTCGCAGGTCAGCTCGACAGTTATCTGAGCGTATCGATCGACGAGGTCCACACACGAGTCTCGGATGTCCGGCGTTCCGCCTTCAGCGACCGCCTTCACTCATATCGCAGATCGCGGGGCTTTGAAAACGCATGTCAGGCGCCCGCGGTGATTGTTCAGAGAATGATCCCGGCCGAGTCATCCGGCGTTGCCTTTGCGGTCGATCCGGTGACCGGTGAGCGCGATATGGCGGTCGTGGCTGGAGGTCATGGCCTGGGCGAGGGCCTGGTCGGGGGTGACGTTCAGGGCGATACCTGGCGTGTCGATAAACGCCGTCGGATCGTCTCCCGCGACATCGATGCGGAAGATGGCACGCCGGTATTGCGAGACAGGCAGGTCCGGCAGATTGCCGGTCTCGTTCGCAAAGTCAGCGACTTTTTCGGCCGGCCGCAGGACATCGAGTGGGCGATATGCAACGGGCGGATATTTCTGCTGCAGAGTAGGGACATCACGACCATCGAATCGAATCCGTCGCAAGCCTCTTTGGCACTCTGGGACAACAGCAACATTGTCGAGAGTTATGGTGGCGTTACGACGCCACTGACATTCTCGGTCGCTCGGCGAGTGTACGAAGAGGCATATCGGCATTTCGGCAGGGTCCTCGGTGTCTGCGAGCAGACGATTCGCAATAACCGGCGTACCTATGAACAGATGATCGGGCTCATACAGGGCCGCGTCTATTACAACCTGCTCAACTGGTATCGCTTGCTGATGCTGACACCCGGATTCGGATTTAACAGCCGGTTCATGGAGCAGATGATGGGCGTCACGCAGGCGCTTCCCGAAGAAGTCGCTCCCAAAGCGGAATCGGGCGGACGGCTTGCGGGAATTCGGGCCAGGGCCGGGCTGGTCAACGTTGCAAGCCGACTCGTAATCAAACTGGTCGGGCACGAACGCCGGGTCCGCAATTTTCACGAGCGAATCGATCAGCTGCTGGAGCCAGTAGAACTCGGGACAATGTCGCTCGACGAGCTGATTGACTATTTCGAACAGTTGCAGTCTCAGGTCATCGCGTCCTGGGACACGCCCTTAATCAACGACCTGTATTGCATGATCTTCCACGGGGCCCTTCGAAGGCTCTGTGAGCGATGGCTGGGCGACGAGCTGGCGGATAGCCACAACGATCTGGTCTGCGGAGAGGCCGGCATGGTCAGCCTCGAGCCAATCCGGAGAATGCAGGCCATGGCCAGAATATCGCGGCAAGATCCCCGCCTCGCGCAGGCGCTTCGTAGTGGTATGCCGGATGCAATCAGGCATGGAATCGAGAGCAATGCCGAGTTCAAGCGCGAATATCAGGCCTACATAGACCGATTCGGTGACCGCTGTCTCGACGAGCTGAAGCTCGAGAGCAAAACGCTTGCGGACGACCCGTTGCCGATGCTGCGCGCCGTCGGTCAACTGGCCACCGGAGGCAAATCGCATGCATCGACTCTCGACTCGCGGCGAGTCCAGGCTGAACGGCGAGTCGACCAAACATTGGCGGGAGAAAATTTTCGCCGCCGGATATTCTATCTTGTACTGAACCAGGCAAGAGCACGGATTAGAGATCGCGAGAATCTTCGTTTCGAAAGAACGCGCGTGTACGGCCGCGTCAGGTCGATTTTTCTGGAAGTGGCCGCCGAGCTGCACAAGCATGATGTCATCGACGCGCTCGACGACATCTATTACCTCGATGTGAACGAGATCATCGGACTCGTTCGCGGCACCGGCACCAGCGCGCAGGTCAAGCCCCTCATTTCGGCCCGCCGGCGCGAGTTCGACGCGTATTCATTAGGGGATGGACCGCCGCGCAGATTCGTGACCCGCGGCCCCGCACAGCTCGAATCGTCGATTCTGCCGGTTGACGGTAGCGACACGGCTCAAAGCACGGACGCGCGTAAGGGGCAGGGCTGCTCTCCCGGCACGGTGAGAGGCCAGGTACGCGTCGTGCGCGATCCGCGGACGGCGACAATGACAGGCGGCCAAATCCTGGTCGCAGAACGTACGGACCCGGGCTGGGTGACCCTGTTTCCGATGGTGAGCGGCATCGTCATGGAGCGCGGCAGCCTGCTTTCGCATTCGGCCATCGTCGCGCGTGAGCTCGGCCTGCCCGCCGTCGTCGGCGTCGAAGGCGCCTGCCGATGGCTGCAGGACGGGGACTGGGTTGAACTGAATGGCGCCACCGGCCACATTCGACGTCTCGAAAGGACGGAATGTGCCGCGTGACATCATCCTGGCGACAGACTGCTGAATTCATCTGGCGCTGGAGATTTCCGCTCGCCGTGTTCTGCATCGCGCTCGCGGCGCTTGCAGGATCACGACTCGGCATGCTGACGGTCTCCAACTCTCTGGAGATCTGGTATCCGGAAGACGATCCGGAACTAATCCAGTATCGTGACTTCCAGAGTCAATACGGTAACGACGAGCTGGTGGTCGTCGCGGTAACGAGCGACGCCGGATTCGATCACGAAGACGGCGACCTGCTGCTCGCAGAACTCACCGACGGTCTTCTGGACATCGATGGTGTGGCCACCGTTTCGTCGCGAATAACGGTTCCGACTTCACTTCGCGATGCCCGAGGGCGCCTGCTGAGCGATGACGGCAGGACCAGCGTCATCGTCGTGCAGATGATGACCGGCCCCGAGATCGAAGCACGGCGACATCGCATTCTCGGCGACATCAGGACGGTAGTCGAGGCCTTCGATCTGCCATTGCACCTGGCGGGCTACGGCGTGATTTACGACGCATTGAACGAAGAGTCCACGGTCGGCGCGGCATCGCTGATCATTTCTGCGCATGCGCTGATGATCGCCCTGCTGTGGTTTTTTTTCGCCGACCTGCGCCCGTGCTGGTGACATTGTTCGCCGTAGGCGTTGCGACGACCTGGACGATGGGCCTGTATGTCGCCCTGGGTCGCCAGCTGAACATGGTCACGATGGCCTTGCCGACATTGGTGCTGGTCATCGGCATTGCCGATTGTGTGCATTTGCTTCGCCAGGTGGCACGGCAACCGCACGACTTGCCACACCCGGAGCGAGTCATTCGTGCGCTGTCAGCTGTGCTGGCTCCGTGTTTCGTAACGTCTGTGACCACGGCTGCGGGCTTTCTCGCTTTGACGACCTCAAGCCTGCCGATCGTCCGGCACCTCGGTTCCTTCGGCGCAATAGGGATGATGTCGGCGTTCGTAGCCTCCTTCATCATCGGCACCGCGGCTTTGTCGTGGAGGCCGGTGCAACCAAATCTGCAGGACCGCCGTCTTGATCGCCTGGCCGGCGGCCTGAGTGAGGCCGGTGCCGCAAACCCGGTAGTGACTGTCCTTTTCTTCGGTGGCGCCGCGATAATTTTCCTCTTCGGGCTAACACGGCTCGTCATCGATACCGACTCCTACGGTTACCTCAAGAAGGGCCATGTCGTCCGTCGGGATTCGGAATTCATTCAAAACGAGATGGGCCCCTACGTGCCGCTGGACTTCGTCGTGACGGCGCAGAGGGGTGTGTTGTCCGCCGACGTGCTGGATTCGATACAGGCCTGGCAGACCAGGGTGGTTAGCGAAGAGCAGATCGGATGGGGCTGGTCATTACTGGATGCACTCGGCGTGGAGAGGTGGGTAACGCCATCGGCGCTGCCCGCCGGTGAGCTGCGCGCCAGACTCGAGCGAATGCGGCGGTTTTTCCCGGCAACGATCCGATCGATGATCGCGGGAAATGAGCAGCTGCGGATTTCCTTCGGTTCGGAAATGATGTCTGCGCAAACCCTGCAGCGCATGCTGACGCGAATCCGCGACTACGCCGATTTGCCCGACGGCGTCGAGCTGGCGCCGGCCGGTTATACGCCTCTGTATACCCGAATCGTCGAGGCAATCGTTGCATCCCAACTCAGGGGCTTTGCGACCGCCCTGGTGTTGATTATCGTCCTGCTCGGTGTCGCGATGCGCTCGTTTCGGCGCGTCGCGCTGGCGGTTCCCGCCAATCTTTTTCCGGTACTGGCGACGCTGGGCCTGATGGGCCTTGCCGGCATTCCGCTCGACGTGGCTACCGCAACCATAGCCGCTGTCATACTTGGACTTGTCGTGGACGATACGGTGCACATTCTTCGCCCCACGCGTACCGCCTCGACAGCGACACTGGCCGACTCGCTGCTCGGGTCCTCGCACGCCACGGGTGGCACGCTGCTGATCACGAGCCTGATTCTCTCTATCGGATTCCTGGTACTGGGTCTGGCGGAAATCAGTTCGATTGCCTGGTTTGGCGTGCTGACGAGCTTCGCGATGGCGGTTGCCATCCTTACGGATCTGCTGCTGCTGCCTGCGATGGCTAGAATCTCCTCAAAAGTAACTCTTTGATAAATAAATAAAAATCCTGGTCGGGGAATCCTCAGGTTTTCTTGACGGAAAAATCACCAGTCAATCAGGCTAATCGAAGCCCGCCGCGCGATCCTCGAGGCTCACGATCAGGCTTTCGAGGAGGGAATCATGGCGGTCGGCTCGGAAATCGCCGGAAAAGCGGATTTCGCCGGGATACGATATGCGCAGTGCTGGGAAGACGCGGACGTCCTTCTGGAAGCCCTGCAGCTGCGGCGAACGGATACCTGCCTGTCGATCGCGTCGGCCGGCGACAACACGATGGCGCTCGTCGGTGCCGGCGCCAAACGGGTGATCGCCGCGGATCTCAGCCCGGCGCAAATCGCCTGCCTGGAACTCCGGGTCGCGGCATATCGCAATCTCAGGCATCCGGAATTTCTCGAGTTGCTCGGCCAGAATCCGAGTGAGCGAAGAGCCGATCTGTACGGGCGATGCCGAGCCGATCTCTCGGCCTGCGCGCGCCGGTTCTGGGACACACGCGATCACCTGATAGAGCGAGGCATTGCGTACGGCGGCAAGTTCGAACGCTATCTGACTTTGTTCCGACGCTTCCTGCTACCGCTCGTCCACCGCCGCAAGAAAGTCGAACGCCTGTTTGATATGGCGACGGAGGCGGAACGGCAGGCGTTTTATGAACATGAGTGGAACAACCGTCGCTGGTCCATATTGTGCAGGATTTTTTTCGGCGATACGGCGCTGGGTCACCTGGGCCGTGACCCGACATTTACAAGATACGCCGACGAACGGGTAGCGGAGAGTCTCAAGCGCCGTATACCCAATGCCCTTATCAGGCTCGAACCGGGCAAGAACCCTTATCTGCAGTGGATCCTGGCCGGCCGCTTCGTCTCGGCCCTGCCCTATGCGCTGCGTCCCGAGAATTTCGACCGAATTCGACAGAATCTCGACAGCCTCGAATGGCACTGTGCGCCGGTCGAGGCGGTCGTCGCGGAATTGCCGGACGGCATCATTCATTGCTGCAACCTCAGCAACATCTTCGAATACGTTTCATCCGCAAGCTACGAACGGATGCTGGACGACATCATTCGCGTGGCTGCGCCGGGCTGCCGGCTCGTTTACTGGAATGTGGTCGTCAAGCGGCATTGTCCACCGAGGCTGATGAATAAGTTACGACAACGGCGCGATATCGCCGTAAGGCTGCATCGCAAGGACAAGGCATTCTTTTATCGCGACCTCGTTATCGAGGACGTAGTGTGAGAGAGGTCATGGCATGACAGACGTTCATGAATTGCAGGCCCGCGACTACGCGGACGTATCCGACACAACCGGATTCGATCGGGCGCTGCTGACTGCGGAGTCCGCCGATCAGCATCTGGTCGCCGTGGGCCCCAAGCTCGATGTTCGCGCGCGTTGTTCCGTCTGGTGGCGGGATACCGCGTCGCTCGATGGCCAGCGAATCGGGGCGATCGGTCACTACGCCGCGAACGATCATGGGTCCGGGCGGTCGGTAATCCTCCGGGCGCTCGCGGAACTTCGATCGAAGGGCTGCGATATCGCGGTGGGGCCGATGAACGGCAATACGTGGCGGTCCTACCGCTTCATCGTCGACCGCGGTACCGCGAAGCCCTTTTTCCTGGAGCCCGATAACGATGACAGCTGGCCGGGGCACTTCACCGAATGCGGATTCGAGCCGCTTTCCCGGTATGTCTCGGAACTCAACTTCGATATCGCAAACCGGCAGCCGGAGGTAGGCTCGTTGCGCCGGAAGATGGATCGCCTGGGCATACGGATCACGCCGCTGAATACGGGTGATCCTGACGACGAGCTTGACGGCATTTACGATGTCGTCTGTGAAGGCTTTCGGGACAGCCTCCTGTATACGCCACTGGACCGTGACAGCTACCGCTCCATGTATGAACCGCTTCTGTACAAGGTCGATCCCCGCCTGATCCTCGTCGCGAAGCATGATGATCGCGTTGTCGGCTTCATCTTTTCGCCACCGGACTATATGCAGGCAGAATCGGGCCGGCAAATGGACACGATCGTCATCAAGACGATCGCCATATTGCCGCGCCGGCGGTACAGCGGTCTCGGGCGTCTGTTGATTCTGGACCTGCTGCGAAACGCACTGGACCAGGACTACACCTCCGCGATCAGCGCGCTGATGCATGTGGATAACCGGAGCCAGAAGATCAGCAGCGGCTGTGCCGGCCCGATGCGGACGTATGCGCTGTTCGCGCGCAGCGTGTCGTCATGAACGTGGCGGAATTCCTGGACAACCCCTTGTGTGTTACGGGCGACAGGCCGGCACTGATCAGCGGAATTGGAGCTTCCCGAAGAGAGTTGAGCTACCGTGAACTTCCGAACAGGGTCGACTCGCTGGTCCGGGCGCTTTGCGACCGTGGATTGCGGCCGGGCGATAGAGTGCTTCTCGCCGTACCGGTGTCCATCGAAACTTACGTCGCCATGCTCGCCATACTCAAGGCAGGCATGGTCGTCATGTTTATCGACCCTGCGCACAGCGCCGCAGGAGTGGCCCGCAGTCTGCGGGCGCACCCGCCGGCCGGCGTTGTCGGCAGCCGGCCAATACTCCTGCTGCGGCACCTGCTACCGCAACTACGGCGCATTCCGATCCGCATGACACCGTTTGCGACAGCCGTCGATCGGGCGGCGGCAGTCGTAGCGGTTGACAGGTCGTCTGAGGATTCGGCGTTACTGACGTTTACCAGTGGAAGCACGGGCGATCCCAAGCCAGTCGTGAGAACGCACGGCTTCCTGCGGAATCAGCTCGACATGCTCGACCGGGTAGCCGAGCCGGAGGCAGCAGATATCGACT
>JBHIDG010000117.1:0-9226 GCA_046760025.1 Woeseia sp.
GGAAACTGAAACATGCGCGGGCCGGCGAGGTGTCGACCGTTGCCAACCCGGTGCGGTTTTCCGGCACGCCGGTCGAATACAGGCTGGCGCCGCCCATGCTCGGACAGCACACGGCGCAGGTTCTGAAGGATGTGCTCGGCCATTCCGACGACGAGATCATGAACTTGCATGATGCCGGTGCTATTTGATTGTCAGGCGCCCCTGACACAGACTTGGCAGGTATTTTCCGGGATCGTCACATTGCTCGCTCAGCACGCCTAGATGTATCAGTGGTTATCTGACGCCGTCGAAGACCGCAGCATTGTCGTTACCGCGAGCCGACGGCTTGCGCGCGTACTTAAATCGGAGTACGACGATCGGAAGTTGGCCAATGACCAACAGGCATGGCTTTCAGCCGATATCCAGTTTCTGGATGACTGGCTGATCCGGACAGTCAACGCCGCTACCCGTGCATTACCATCCGTCCTGAGCGACAACGCCAGCAGTATTCTCTGGGAGCGATGTCTTACCGCACGTTCGGGCGATCAGCTGCTGAATACGGGTATGCTCGTGCGGCAAGCCAGGCAATCCTGGCAGCGACTTCAGGACTGGAGAGTGCCGCTTGAAGAAGTGACGCGCCGGGCGCGCAGCGAGGACGAAAGATTCTTCGCATCGGCTGCACGCGAATATCGCAAGATGCTTGCCGACAATGATTGGATCGACAGCGCACAGGTCGCGGGCCTCATTGCGGAGCTTATCGCAGATTCGGTCATCCCGGCGCCGGAATCTGTCGTCCATGCGGGATTCGACCGCCTTGTCCCGGCCGTGGAACGGCTGTTCTCGGTTTTGTCAGATAGGGGTTGCAGGATATCGGCAGCAGGAACAGATGATAGTCGCGAACAAGCGGCCGTTACGTCATTCGACGATACGCCATCAGAACTTCGTGCCGCCGGTGCCTGGGCAAGACGAGAGCTAAGCGAAAATCCTTCTGCGAAGATCGGCATTGTCTATCTTGCGTTGCATAAACATGCCGCAGCAGCTGAAAGATATGTCAGAGAAGGAATAGCCCCTGGTTGGCAATATGGCAGCACTGCGCTGCGCACGGCGGTAAATACGTCCTACGGACGGCGGTTAGCGGACTATCCGGCCATTGCTGTGGCGCTGCTGGCGTTGCGTTGGGCGCATCGCGGCCTGTCGTTTAAGGAAATCAGCCCACTGCTGAGATCGAAATTCATCGCCGGCGATAGCCGGGCCGGGCGATCCAGACTGGAACTCCATTTGCGCGGGCTGCCGGACCAGTCGTGGTCGCCAAACGCCATTGTGCGTCTTTTCAGACAACGGACCGAGGAAACAGATGCGATCGAATGGGTCGAAGGCATCGAGCGGCTTGCGAAGGTCGGGTCGGACGCACCGAGGCAAGCGAGCCCGGTCGTTTGGGCGGAGACAATTGATGAGCTGATGCGTACGCTCAGATGGCCGGGCACTGCCGCTCTCGCCTCAGACGAGTTTCAACTAGTCAATCGCTGGCGCGAGCTGCTCAACGATCTTGCCAAGCTGGAGACGGTAAGGCCGAAGATGACCTTCGCGGAGGCAAACCGACGCCTCGAAATGCTGGCAAACGACAATCTTTTTCAACCCGAGAGCGAGTCCGCTAGCATGCAATTGCTCGGTCCTCTCGAGGCTGCCGGCATGCGATTCGATCATCTGTGGGTCGCCGGTCTCGACGGAAATTCCTGGCCGCCGATGGCATATCCGCTGGCGCTGGTCTCCCGGCAGCTGCAGAAACAGCACTCGATGCCGGATGCAACGCCGGACGATACGCTGGATTACTCGCGTCGAGTCCTGAGCCGACTCGTGCGCAGCGCTGAACATGTGCGGCTGAGCTGGGCGAGATCGGTCGAGAATTCCGAAAACGCAGCCAGTCCGCTGATCGCAGGATACACCACGTCGCAGGACGGCGTTCCGCCGGATCCGGGTTGGCATGCCGCTAAGCTGGTTGCGACGCGAGGGTTCGAGCGTCCCGAAGACGACAGGGCGCCGGCGGTACAAAATGACGAGACGCTTGCCGGCGGCGCTTATAGCGTGCAGCGTCAGGCGACGAACCCGTTCTCAGCTTTCGCATTCGGCCGGCTTCGTGTTACTGAAATCGAGCCTGTGACCGCCGGCCTGTCGCCGAAAATACGCGGAAGCCTGCTCCACGCGGCTTTGCACGCGCTTTACTCGCACAAGCCGTCGCAGGCTGAAATCCGGCAGTGGATTTGCAGCGACGCACGCAAACGCATCAAGCAAGCCATCGATTCAGCTCTGCGTGAATACCTGTTGCATGCTGATGAGGTCCTGCGCCGAATACTCGCGCTCGAGCATGACCGGCTATGCAATCTTCTGCTTGAGTTCGTCGCCGGTGAAACACGGAGATCGACGTTTCAGGTGGAAAGCGTCGAGCGCGATCTGGAGTACCAGCAATTTGGGCTTCATCTGAAGATCCGGCCCGATCGCATCGATCGTCTCTGCGACGATTCGCTGCTTATCGCGGATTACAAGTCCGGTCTCAAAAGAAACCTGGTGGGCCGCTCCGGTGATATCAAGGAGCTGCAGCTTGCCGTTTATGCCTGTGCAGTTGACGAAATGATCGGCGCGTTGGCACTTATCAATGTCGGCAGTCGTTCTATTGATTACGATAGTGCAGGCGGCAGCGAGGAATGGGATGCGAAGCGCGCCGATCAGTGGCCGGAGCGACTATGCGCCTGGCGCAAGAAGGTGGCCCGGGCAATCGAACAAATTGCAGCGGGGGATTCGAGGATCAATCTCAATCTGAAAACGAGTGACGCGAGGCCGCTGAATATATTGTGCCGCTTCGAGGAAAGAAGACGTGCTTGACGACCACCGCCTGGCAGCGTCAGATCGGAGTGCCCGCAGAGACGCCCTCGACATTGCGCGTTCATACATCGTTCAGGCGCCCGCGGGTTCCGGCAAAACAGAGTTGTTGATACAGCGATACCTGAAACTGCTGGCGATTGTCAAAAACCCGGAAGAGGTCGTCGCGATAACGTTTACTCGCAAGGCAGCAGCGGAGATGCGCCTTCGTGCGCTTGCAGCTCTACGCAACGCGACAGACGGCAAAGTGCCTGATAAGGCACATGAGACAGTCACCTTCGACGCTGCCAGGGCCGTGCTCAACCGTGACCGCGAACTTGGCTGGAGTCTGACGGAGTTTCCACACCGTATGCGAATTCAGACCATGGATGGTCTGAATGCCGGTATAGCGAGGTCGTTGCCGTTGAGTTCCGCGCTGGGTGGGGCGCCGACCACACTCGCCGATGCGGAAATGACTGAATTATACGCTGCGGCTGCGGCGGCAACCTTCGACTGGCTCGGGAGTTCCGGCGCGCCGGGAAGGGCGGTCGAGCGAGTCCTGAAACACCTCGATAATAACACCGGAGCCTATGTCGACCATGTGGCGCGCATGCTTCAGAAGCGTGATCAATGGTTAACGATAGTCGGCAGTGGAGCGCTGAGCACCGATGAATCCCGCGTGGTTCGGGACAATCTGGAACGACGACTGTGCGATCTCATAACTGAACGATTGGGCGCAGTCCGGATTATTATCCCCGACGATCTGAGCGGGCAATTGGCACGCCTGGCAGCATACGCGGGGGATATCTCCCGGAAAAGAAACTCCGCGCACCCGCTGGCCGTTCTGGCAGGCCTTGGCAAGCTACCGATGGCGAATCCTGAATCCTTGGCGAACTGGCATGGTATCGCGGACTTACTGCTGACCCGGAAAGGTACCTGGCGCAGGACCGTAACGATTAGTGATGGCTTTCCGCCGAAAGACGACGGCGAGAAAGAGGAATTTCTCGAACTCCTCGCAAAATTGTGCGACCTGGAGGAGCTGCGTAACCGGCTGAACGAGGTACGGATGTTACCGCCACAGAAATTCAGCGACGAGCAGTGGGAAGTACTACGCGCATTGTTCAATGTCTTGCCGCTGGCGGTCACGGAAATGCGCCGCCTGTTCGCCGAACGCGGTGTCGCCGACCACGTTGAGGTAGCGTTGGCCGCAGATCGGGCGCTTGGCCAGGCAGATGATCCGGGTGAAATGGCGCTCTTGCTAGACCATCAGATTAATCATCTTCTGGTCGATGAGATGCAGGATACGTCAATAGCCCAGTATCGAATGCTGGAAAAACTCGTCGAAGGTTGGCAGCAGGGCGATGGAAGGACGCTATTCTGCGTGGGTGATCCGATGCAATCGATCTACCGATTTCGCGATGCCGAGGTAGGGCAATTTCTCGTCGCGACAGATCAGGGCACCGGCGGAGTCGAGTTACGCGCCCTGCTGATCCGGCAAAACTTCCGTTCGGGCGAAAACCTCGTTCACTGGTTCAACGAAACCTTTCCGCGGATGATGCCTGCGAGTGACGATATCTCCGTCGGCGCTATTGCATATGCGGAGTCCGTTGCTGTTGATGAGCATAAGGGCGAGGGCACGACCGAGATTCACCCGGTCTTCGGCAGCAGCCCGCTCCTCGAAGCGGAACTCGGTGTCAGTATCGTTCGGGAGTGTTTGGCGGGCGCCGAAAGGGAAACGACTGCGGTGCTCGTGCGCAGCCGGTCGCACCTGCCCATGCTGCTCGCGGGGCTACGACAAGCAAGAATCGAATACCATGCCGTGGAAATCGACAGGCTGACGGACCTGCCGGAAATCATCGATATTCTGGCCCTGACCAGAGCGTTGTGTCATTTCGGTGACCGGATAGCCTGGCTTGGCCTGTTACGTGGTCCCTGGGTCGGTCTGAAGTGGCGGGACATGCACAGGATCGTCAAAGACGATACACACGGCGCCGTCTGGGACCTGTTGCAACAGGAAGACCTGATTTCTCAGCTTGGCGACGGACCGCAGTCGAGAATCAACGAATTCGTAACAACGATGAAGCCGCAGCTCGGTGCAAATGCCACTCAGTCATTGAGAGACCGGGTGGAAGCTGCCTGGTTTGCGCTGGGCGGGCCGGCACTTCTAAACAGCGCAGAGGAAGTCGAATACATTTATCGATTCCTTGATGTTCTGGAAAGGTATGAAACTGCCGGCACTCTGGCCGATAGCGCGGCTCTCGAATCACTTCTGGACCAGGAGCGCGTGTCGAACAGTGCGAGCCAAAGCTGCCGGCTGCAGGTCCTGACAATGCACAAGGCGAAAGGGCTGGAATTTGACCACGTAATTCTGTACGGGCTCGGCAGGATTCCCATGAGCGGTCGGACATCGGTCCTGAGCTGGCTGAGCGTAGCGGGCGACAATGAAGCTGGCAACATGATCATCAGCCCGATCGGTCCGAGTTCAGTTCTCGAGAGCGATCCATTGCATCGATTCATAGAATTTTCCGAACGCCAAAAAAACGATCACGAACAGGGCCGGCTGCTCTACGTTGCCTGCACGAGAGCGATGCAATCGCTGCATTTGGTCGGGCACGTCGAGCTGACGGCCGATGGTATTCGAACTCCGCGCGCCGGCAGTCTCCTGCATCGCATCTGGCCATTGGTGCATTCGATATTCGAAGAAAAATTCAAAGCCGAATCAGGATCGATCGATGTTGAGGAGCAGGACATCCTGGTCGAGCCAACTTTGCGCCGGTTTGCAGATCCCTGGGTATTACCGAATGCACCCGAGCTTCCGCTGCAACGTCAGACTTCAGCGGCAGTTGATGGATCCCGAGAACGGGAAATCGAATTCTACTGGGTTGGCAGCAGCGCTCGCCACGCAGGAACGATTGTCCACCGGTGGCTGCAAAAAGCCGCTGATGGAACCGTTGAGCTCGAGGCCGACAAGCTGTCTGGGCTGAGAGCCGTCAATGAGCGCTGGTCCCATGGGCTCGGTGTGCCGTCGGCCGAAATCGGCGGGGTCTGTGACCGCGTCGAAATGGCGTTACGAGGCACCCTGAACGATCCGAGGGGACTGTGGTGCGTGTACGGTGAGGGGCGGGCCGAACTGCCCGTTACAGGGATCGTGGACGGTCGTGTGGAGTCTGTTCTGATTGACCGGGTGCGGATTGACGACGACGGCGGGCATTGGATCATCGACTACAAGACCAGCACCCACGAGGGCGGCGACCTGGACGGATTTCTCGATCAGGAAGAAGAGCGCTACCGGGCGCAGCTCGAAAAATACGCGCGACTCTACGAGAGCCTGGTGGACGCGCGCGTTCGGACGGCCCTGTATTTTCCAGTGCTGCAGGAATTCCGGGAAGTATCCCGGTCCTAAAGCTGCCCCTCTATCCGGAACTCGTGCCGGCCGCGCGAATTGGGCGATCCCAGATACTCGAGCTGCCGCGCGATGGCGGCGGGCGCTTCGGGCCTGGCGGCAACCTCGCCAAGCAATTGGTAGTTCCGGTCCGGCATGAGTCTGACCGTCCCGTCTAGCTCGAGAACGCCGCTGACGGCTTCCAAGGTGCCCGAGATGCCGTCGTCCCCGGTGCGAAGTTTCGCGCGGTAATCGCCGAGCGTGGTGGCAGACAGGTAACGGGAAATGAGATTCGCGATACCGACGGTACCGGTCGCCTCGACCGGGAAGCCCCCGTCGATCACGAGTTCCTCGAATCGCAGGGTGACATCGCCCTCGACGCCGTTTAATGGAAACGCCGCCGCCAGTGAGGCCAGCGATACCGCACCTGCGACATCCGACATCGTAACCCTGCCGCCGATGCCCACGGCGATGTCGGCGTCCAGAAACCCGGATACCGGGTTGCTGCGTGTCGAGAAGGCAAGCTGTCCGGTCAGCAAGGCCAGCGGCTTGAAATGCCAGGCGACGTCTGTCAGATAGATGCCACCGGCCGAACCCTGTGACGCCGTGCCATGCCAGATCGACCCGCTGATGCCGGCCAGCTTTAATTGCGGCGGCGCGAACCACCGGTAGGCGACCCTGGCAGGAAAAGTGACGAGTAGGCCGATCACCAGAGTCACGATTCCCGCAACTATCAGGCGCCAGCGGTGCCTCACGTTCAGGATCTTTCCAGTGTCACGGTTGAATCGACGAGTCCGTCGCTGTCGCGTGCATCGGAAAATCTGCCCGAGGAGACCTGCAGTCCGAATTGCGTGCTCAGGTCGCCGAGCCAAAGTACCAGCTCGTCGAACGCAACGTTGTCGAATTCAACCCGGATGCCGTTACTGGTCGTTGGCTGGCTGCGCTGCAGCGAACTGTATAGACCGCGCTCTCTCAGGGTGTTGTCTATGATGACGACCAGCGACAGGTTGGGTCCTGCTACCTGCGTCGGTCGTGCTCCCGCATTCTGCAACCGGCCTTTCAAAGGACCGAGTTCGGCGAGCGCAAGCTTCCAGGTATCGACACTGAGCGAGAGCCTCTGTTGTCCGCGATCGAGAGGCATCCACAGCCCGACATACACAACAGCAAGGACCAGAAACACGCCGGCGCTCAATACGAACACGCGCTCGCGAGCCTGCAACGAATCGAACCAGGCTCTCATTCGCCGATGGCCCTTATTTGCATGCGGCTGCTTACGCTCTCACCGTCCTGCTCGGTCGACTGTATGGACGCCTCGAATTGCCCGGTAGCGCTGACGAGACGCTGAATTCTGTCTAGCGTCGGCACATTGGGCGCGCTCAGGCGAATGTCCACGACGCCGGCCCGATAACTGAGCGCCTCGATCCGCGCATCCGCGTTCTGGTGCAGCGCGCGACTCAGTTGCTCGAGAGACTGGAGAAATACCGGTGCTGTTCCTGCGGTGCCGGCCCTCGATCTGAGCGAGGCGATGAGCCGGGCAGGGTCTTCCACGGTGGTGGCGCCAGGTGCAAGCTGCCGGTACTCTGCCTCGAATCGCTCTTTCAGTTCGGCCTCCTCATTTTTCAGAAGGACATAATTGGTCGCTTTTGCGGCAATCCCGACAACACCGAGGACAGTCAGCAGGACAGCCACATAACGCCAGCGACTGAGTAGTCCTGAGTATTCGGTGCGCGCGCCGAATTCGCCCTGCAGCAGATTGACGCCGGCGCCCGTTGCTACCGTGACTGCCAGTCGGGGCATCACACCGTCGGGAAGCAGGTTAACGTCCACGCTTTCCATCTCGTGCCGGATCGCCAGCCAGTCGTGCTGGTGACGTTCCTCATCTTCAGGTTCGCAATAGACGAGCACATGTCTCGGCATTGTCGGCATCGCCGGTTCGCCTTGCTCCGGGTCTTCGCCTGTCGCAGTGTCATCCAGCGCGCCTATCGCCGCCAGCGCGTCGCCCGGGCTCACACCTTGCATAATGAGCTCGGTGTCGGCGCCGTCATTGATCATGACCTGGCCTTCCGCGACAAGCAGGCTGATCGTACCCGGTATGCGGGCGAGTCCGTAGTTCTCCGGAATCATCGAAGACGGTTGAATGCCGGCTTCAGTCAGCCATTCGATCCATCCGGCGAGCCGCTCGCGGCTGACGATCGCCACCGGGAAGTTGCCACTGCTTCTTCGCGCGCCGGATGCGAAGTGCAGCTGGTCGATGTCGTCTGCAAGCTGTTCTTCGAGCGCGTAGGGCAGGGCCGCCTGGAGCTTCGCTCCACCTTTGACCGGGATGTCAATGCATGTAGTGAGAACCTCCGCGCCCGGAACCAGGACAATGACTTTACGATCCTGAACGTCGGCAGCGGCCTGGCTCAGGGACCCGGTCACCGGCGTGCTACGGCGCGCACCGGTCGCATCGACCGCTATCCAGTGGGCGACCCGGTCGGCAGTCTCGCCAATTCGAATTACCAGAAATTCCGCCATATTCAGGTGGTTCCGAAGCTCCGCAGGATGGGGGTAACGTTGCCTCGTGCGCCGCGCTGCAGCACACTGTACAAAGTGACCCGGACCTTGTCGATCCGTACCACGACCTTCAATTGAAAGTAATTTGTCGATTCATCGAGCGTATTTAGCACATCCGGTGTGACCAGAGACGAGAAGGCCGTCTGAATATCGGCAAATCCGGCAGCTTCGCGTTCGGCAAGCAAGCTCTCGACATCCTCTCCGGATATTCTCTCGTCCAGCGATTGCAGTACCGGCCCGGTTGCTGTGTTTACGTTAATGCTGGTCCGGCCGGGAAGGGCCGTTATATGGGGGCGAAGAATGTTGAACGTTTGGCGGTCCATGCCCTCCAGAGCCGCCAGTTCGCTGGCGCTGGTAAGGCTTTGGTTGGCGCTCCGGTAAGGCGGGGTAACTCCTGTGTAGATCGCGTCTTCGGCACCGTCCGGAAAAGCCGCATCGATGTTGCCGTCGATCCAG
>JBHIDG010000118.1:0-9186 GCA_046760025.1 Woeseia sp.
AATTCGTTCGACATCGTTGGTCACAAGGTCACGCAAAACTCTGGCCGGTAGCGGCAGATCTTCATGGATCAACGTTTTTACCTTACCTTTCCTGCACTGTTCCTGAACGACTTCCCATAGCTTTCGCAGGAACTTCATGTCTGCCCGCAGCGCATCGTCGCTGGCGCCCTCCGCCGCCGTACGCACGATGACGCCGCACGGTAGCCCGTCCGGCAATTCCTCGAAGAACCGCCGCAGGCGCTCCCGCTCGCGCTCGTCCTCAATGCGCGCCGACACACCGACGTTTTCGCCCTCGGGAAGGAGAACCAGAAAACGCGACGGCAGGGTGATGAACGTGGACAGGCGCGCACCTTTGTTGCCGAGCGGGTCTTTCACGACCTGTACGAGGACCTCCGAGCCTTCCTGGACGAGTTCCCTGATGTCCGGCAGCGGTGTGTCGTCATCCGCGTTGCCGGCTTCTCTCGCACAGACAATATCCGACGCATGCAGGAAAGCGGTGCGCTCGAGCCCGATATCGACGAACGCAGCCTGCATGCCCGGCAGGACGCGCGATACGCGCCCCTTATAGATATTACTGATCAGGCCACGACGCGCAGCGCGCTCTACATAGACTTCCTGAAGAATGCCGTTCTCCAGCAAGGCCGCGCGAACTTCACTCGGCGTCGCATTGACCAGGATCTCCTCTTTCGGCGATTCATCAGTCATTTGAATCATTCAGCGGCATGATGTTCAGCCCTGCCTTTCTGAGGAGTTCGGCCATTTCGAAGACCGGCAGGCCGACGACGCCCGAATAACTCCCCGATACGTGTTCAACGAATATGCCTCCGACACCCTGTACCGCGTAGGCGCCGGCTTTATCGCGAGGCTCCTCACTCTGCCAGTAGCGTTGCGCCTCGTCAGGACTGATCTCCCGGAATCGCACTTCCGTTATCGACGTTGCGGTCGAGACCTCGCCCGCGTGGTCGAGGGCGACCGCGGTCAGCACCGTATGCGCCCGCCCGGACAGACAGGCGAGCATCTCCATGGCCTCTCCATCTGACCCCGGCTTACCGAGCACACGATCACCGAGCGCCACGGCGGTGTCGGCGCCGATTATCGGTAAAGCATCGTCCACGGTGGCGCGCGCAGCCTTCGCCTTCGCCACCGCCAGCCGGACTACCATGTCGGCAACCGGCTCACCATCGTAACGCGTTTCATCGATATCGACGCCGGCCGCAGTGAAGCTTACGCCCAGTGCCTCGAGGACCTGATGTCGCCGGGGCGATGAGGATGCGAGATGGACGCTCACTGCCATCGGTACGGGTACCCCGTCAAGGTGATATTGATGAATTCAGCGAGTCACGACGCGGGCGAGCGCCGGGCGCCCCACGCAGGGGATGGTTCGCCCTTGCCAGGAGGATCAACACCGCGGGCGACCGCATCCTGACGCACCCGAAGGGAGCCAGGCAAATGATCCAATTCGGCGTTGCAGTCCTTGAACAGGGCCGGCCGTTCTCGGCGGACTGCCTCTTGTCCTGAATCATCTGCTTAGCTCTGATTTCCAACCATGTCACCTTGACGGAGTTCTAGCCCCGATGGTAGGGATGTGCGGTCGAAACGGTCCAGGCCCTGTAGAGCTGTTCCACAAACAATACCCGTGCAAGTCCGTGCGGCAGCGTCAGCTTCGACAATGACCATCGAAAATCCGCCTCCGCCGCGACGGTCTCCGAGATACCGTCGGGCCCGCCGATGACGAATGAGAGATTCCTGCCCGACATCTGCCAGGACGACAGCTTCTTCGCCAGTTCAACGCTCGAGATTTCCGAGCCGCGCTCGTCAAGCAGGACCAGTCGCTCCGCTGCCCCGATCCTGTCCAAGACTTTCTGTCCTTCCGCCTCGACGGCGCTGGCGCGATCGACGCCTTTCGAGCGACGGACGGTCGCCAATACGTCCAGCCGGAATTTCCATTGCCGCGGCAGTCGTTGCATATAATGGTCACAGGCGTCATCGACCCAGGATGGTTGTCGGCCTGCGACGGCAATTAACCGCATTTGCATACGTCACCCGTCGGTCGCCGCCATATCGACTGACGGCGCCAGCGACCAGAGCTTTTCGAGGTTATAAAATTCGCGGACGCGTGGCAGCATCACATGAACGAGTGTGTCCTGTAGGTCAAGCAGAATCCACTCGCTCCCTTCTTCGCCTTCTATGCCCAGTGGGCGCAGGCCTGCGTCTTTCGATTTTTCCGTGACAGCGTCAGCCAGCGCCTTGACATGTCGATTCGACGTGCCACTTGCCACGATCATGTAATCGGTAACCGTGGTTAGCTTTCTTACATCGAGCTTGACGACATCTTTCGCTCTTATCTCCTCTAGTGCGTCGACCACGAGATCGCTGAGTTGTTTGCTATTCATTCATCATTCCGACGATGACTCAATTCCAGATCTTTGTAGCAGCTGCTCCGTTCGATCAATGCACGCACGCCATCCGGTAGCAGAAAGCGCGGGTCCCGTCCCAGCGCGACCAGTTCCCGGATCTCGCTTGATGCGATCTCGAGCTGGGTGACGTCGTGAATAAATACATGCCCGGACTTCGCTTCGTGCAGGTCGTCGACCCTGTGTGTACCCCTGTCCGCCAGCATCTCACCGAGCGGCCCGATGTCCGGCACACGCCACCCGGGCCGATGTGCCACAACGATGTGGGCCAGCTGCAGGATCTCCCGCCAGTGGTACCATGCCGGCAACCCCAGGAATGCGTCCATCCCGATCATCAGACCCAGCGGGCGCTCCGGAAATTCCTGCCGCAGCGCCATCAAGGTATCGACCGAGTACGATGGGCCCTCCCGACGGAGTTCGCGATCGTCCACCACAAATCCGGGCTGACCGCGGGTCGCCACCTGCACCATTCTCAGGCGCAACTCTGCTGCCGCTGTCGGCTCGCTCCTGTGCGGCGGGCTCCCGCAGGGCATGAATCTCACTTCATCGAAATGCAGTGCCTGCAGCATCTCGAACGCCGTTCGCAGATGCCCGTAGTGAATCGGGTCGAAAGTACCACCAAATATGCCTGTCGGGCTGACCGGGCTCATGCGGCTTTGGCGCCTCCAAGTGCAAGACTGAGCACGATTTCCGTTGCCAGCTGCCAGGGGTCTTCGCCCGACTGCCCTTTCGCTGCAGCCTCGGCTCGCCTTGCCACTTTCAAGAGCCGGTAAATGTCATTCGTGCGGTGGCGGGCCACGCAAGTCCTGACGATTTTTTGGCGATTGCGCCAGACCCCCGACTTCTGCAGCGCTGCTCCCAGCTCCATGCCCGCCTGCACCAAATCGGCCAGTTTGCCGAGAACGCGGAGTTCCCGGGTCAGTGCCCAGACGACCATGACTGCATCGACGCCTTCGGCCCTGACTCCGCCGAGAATGCGGAGGGCTCTTGAAGCCTCGCCGCCGACTGCGGCGTCGGTGAGTTTGTAAACATCGTAGCGGCTGTTGTTGCCGACTGCCTCGTTGACAGCGTCGACCGATACCGGGCCCTCGCCCAGTAGCAAACGCAACTTCTCGATCTCCTGGTCGGCCGCGAGAAGGTTTCCCTCCACCCTGTCGGCGATTACGCTGATTGCGTTGCGGTCCGGCCTGAGACCGGCCATATGCATCCGATTCCCGATCCAGGTCGGCAGGTCGCGCCTGTCAATCGGCCATATCTGAACGACGGCACCACGGGACTCAACGGCTTTTGCCCAGTTGGACGCCACCGCACTTCGGCTCAGCTTCGGTGCACTGATCAGGACAAGCAGGTCGTCCGCGATGCTGTCCAGAATCTCCAATATCGCCGCCGCGCCCACTCGTCCCGGATTTCCGGTTGGCAGCCGCAATTCGATGATTCGCTTTTCCGCAAACAGCGACATGTTCGCTGAGGCAACCGACAGTTCCGACCAATCGAAATCCGGCCCCACTACATGCAGCTCGCGTGCGGTGAATCCCTGTTGGCGTGCGCCGGCACGGATTGCATCGAGTGCCTCGGACACGAGCAGGGGCTCGTTACCGGTAACAAGATAGCAGGACATCAGGGATTCTTGGACGCTGGACCAGAGCTGCTTAGCCGGAATTTTCACACACGACCTATTCAGTCGAGTTGACTGAGGGCAACGGACTCGCCCTCCAGCAAGATCGGGATGCCATCATCGACCGGGTACATGATCTTGCCATCGTCGGTAACGAGCGCCTCATCCACGGACTCGGACAGCGTGGCCCCGTCGCGATTGACGAGCCTGCCGTCGCTGATCGCCCCGTTGATCTTGTTCAGGAGTTCGGGCCGGGCCAGGCTCAGGCCTTTGTGGGTCACGGGACAGCACAGGATTGAAAGCAGTCGTTTATCCATCGAAGAAAATTAAAATCGTTACGGTACAGTGACTTGCACTCTATTTTGTTATGTTATACCATTTTATTTTGGGCCGGCGCACGCACGGCCTCTGACGGAGCATAGCGGCAAACAACGATGGATGACAATTATTCAGGTCCGGCTGGCTGGCTGGACAGAGCGAGCATCGCCTTGTCCGGTATCTGCCTCATGCACTGCCTCGCACTGCCGCTCATGATTGCGCTCATGCCGATTCTGGCTCAGTTTCGTGAAGGGCACTTCCATGTCCAGCTGCTCGTCGTCGTTCTCCCCGCAAGCGTAGTTGCCTTCATGTCGGGGTACCGCCGACACGGCAGCAAGGGCGTAATCGCCTGGGGCGTGGCCGGCGCTTTGCTCCTCGTGGCCGGTGGCACGATCGCACACGACGCTTACGGCATCGTCGCCGACCGAGCATTGACAATTTGCGGAGCTCTCATCCTCGCTGTCGCGCACTATTTCAACAATCGCTATTCACGCCACCGAAGCGCAGTACTCGTCAACGCCTGAGACTCTCTACGAGGTCAAGGTTGCCTGATCGTTCCGCCGCCGCCAGCGCCGCCCCTATGTCCTCCGGCAACGGCCGGAAGCGTGGGTCCTCGAGCAGACACCGACCAATCAGTTTGAGCGATTCTGTGTCCCGACCCTGGGACAACAGCCAGCCGACGTACTTCTGTGCGAGAAACAGAGCCGGGTCCTTGGATTCCCATTGTAGCATTTCGTCAAAGAACCAACGGTAGGCCGCATCTCTATCGGCCTGGTCGTCGATCCACCGGTACAGATGTCGCAGGCCTCCCTGTCTGTTGCCGCGGCTGATGAAGCCGTAAGCATGATCGAGTACACGCGTTCGTCCACGAGTCCGCTCGATTTCGAGTTGCGCTGCGTCCGGCTCCCGTGCAGGCGGCATCTCGACCGGAATTGTTATCGAATGCTCACCGAGCACTCTGCCGGTCATGGTAAACATCAGGAATGAGGCGTAAATGACTGCACCCTTGATCAGCAAGTAAGGCGCTGCCAGGAAGACGAGAAACCAGATCAGGACCGCGGCCGCGATCAGGCTTGCGGGAATCAGCACATAGTCAGGCCCGCAGGCCTTCGCGACGCGAATCAACGCCGCGGGGTTCAGACTCTCGAGTGGCGACCGCGTCAGGGCGAGGACGGCCATGGATGCCGGACAGAGTACGAAACCGAGCACCCCCGGCATTGCAGCGGCGCCGAAGCCCAGCTTGCTCATCAGAAGATACTCTCCCCAGATCAGGAAGCTGACGAGTACGAGCGGGGGCAGGGTCCAGAAATTCTCGACCCAATTGAATAGCTCGATGCCCGGCACCGGCGCGTCGCGGCCGTGCGCTCTCGCCTCCAGCAGGTATAACAGATAGCGAAAGTACGCCGGCAGGATGGCGAGAAGCAGCCATAGTCCGAGCAGGCCTGCGGCTTCAGCCAGGGCTTCGAACACCAGAAAGGTAATCAGTGCGAGGACTACCGCCATGTCCGTCAGCGGATACAGGATCTCCCCGATGATTTTTCTAGGGCTCAGCGGTGGTTTTCCTCGGTACCGGGTCGTAGCCCGAACCGCCCCAAGGATGGCACCTCGCGATTCGTCTCAGGACGAGCCAGCCTCCTTTGAAGCCGCCGTATTCGCGTAACGCCTCCTCGGCATACGCGGAGCAACTCGGTTCGAAGCGGCAGTTGGCCCCGAGAAAGGGAGAGATTCCCTTGCGATAGAGCCATAAGAGGCCGAGGAGTGCTTTTGCTGCCAGTTGCCCTATGCCACTCATAAGCTGCGCCGCCATCGCGTGCCCGATGGGCTGTCCTCGATCGATACGCCCGAGGCAGCGAGTTGACTACGAATGGCATCCGCGGCCTCGAAGTCCTTTGCGGCACGCGCTTCGTCGCGTTTTGCCAGAAGATCTTCGATCTCGTCTGCAGACAGGGCGCTGTCGTCAGAACCGGCGAACCACTCTTCCGGATCGTTCTGCAGCAAGCCGAGCAGATCGCCGGCCGCAAAAAGCTCCGCCGCGAGTCGCGAACGGTCGTCCGCGACCGAGCTCTTGTTCAATCCCCGGGCCAGATTGAATATTTCGGCCAGCGCTTTCGGCGTGTTGAGGTCGTCCTCGAGCGCGGTGATGACACCTGCCGGCGGTTCGGCGCATGCCCGTTTCCTTGTGGGCACTTCTATGCCCCGAACGGCGCCGTACAGTCGATCGAGCTTTCGTCTCGCAGACGTGATCGTCTCGTCCGACCAGTCGAGCGGCTGGCGATAGTGCGCGCTGATGAGCGCCAGACGAATAACTTCGCCTGGAATGGTCACTATCAGATCATGAACCAGCAGCACGTTGCCGAGCGACTTCGACATTTTCTCGTGTTCGATGCTCAGGAAACCGTTATGTAACCAGTAACGGGCAAATGTTTCCCCGTCATGCGCACAGCTGCTTTGCGCAAGTTCGTTCTCATGATGCGGAAACACGAGGTCCTGACCGCCGGCGTGGATATCGATTGTGCGCCCGAGGTGTTTCGCGGCCATTGCCGAACACTCGATATGCCACCCCGGCCGGCCCCGCCCCCATGGGGAGTCCCAGCCCGGCAAGTCCGGTGTCGATGGTTTCCACAGCACGAAATCATGCGCAGATTTCTTATACGGCGCGACTTCGACACGCGAGCCGGCAATCATTTCGCGCAGGTTGCGTTTCGAGAGTCGGCCGTAAGCTTCGTTCGATGCGACATCGAAGAGCACGTGTCCCTCCGTCTCGTACGCGTATCCCTTGTCGATGAGCTTCCGGATCATTTCAATCATGTCGTCGATATGTTGCGTCGCCCTGGGCTCGATATCGGGCGGAAGCACGCCGAGAACCGCCATGTCCTCGTTGTAGACCTTGATGAACTTTGCGGCTATATCGTCGATCGGCTTGCCGGATTCGATCGAAGCAGCGTTGATCTTGTCATCGACATCGGTAATGTTGCGAGCGAATATCAGCTTGTAACTCCGTCGCAACAAACGCGCGAGCAGGTCGAAAACAACGGCCGGGCGGGCATTTCCGATGTGTGCATAGTTATAAACAGTCGGGCCGCACAGGTACATCGTCACGTAACCGGGATTAAGCGGTTCGAACGCGATTTTCTTCGCTTTCAGCGTGTCGTGAAGATAAATCGTCATACAGGCACAATAATAACAAGCTCCGAAGACCGCAGGGATAGTCTGTGACACGGTCGGGATTTCGACCCGAAGAAATCATACGGTGACGCGCCGGAGTCGACTGTGCCTCAGAATCGGCCTTTCGGCTTGGGTTGCCGGCCCGCGCGCCGCTTGGCAACCACCGGTTGTGGTTCGCGTATCGCGATCGCCCGTGCCTGATAGGTGTATTCGATAGTGCCAATGAGCCACAGGTAATACGCCGACAGTTCGACGAACTCCTCGACAGCGAATTTGACGATACGCCGATAGTCATCGCCGAGGATGGCCTGCCAGAACTGCTCGTTACTGACAATAATACTGAAAGCGAACATGACGATGGCGCCGGCAAAGAGTATCGACAGTCCGGGCGACGGCCAGATCCGGCCCCACGCGATTCGGAATCTCCGACGATGCCGATAGGTATAGACGATTACCAGTGCCACAGGTACAGCCAGCAGGACCTGCCAGAGATTGTCGATGATTTGATCGAGAAGAAAGTCGAGTTCGCGAATAAAAAATGCGAGCGCCATCCCACCGAAAAGAAATGCAATCGGTCTCTGCGACGGACAGTTGGCAGCAACCCACGCAAGCAGCAGACCGCAGATCGCAAGAATACCCGGTTGGATAATTTCGACCGGGGAATACTCGCTGGTGCCGAACGCGTCTCCTGGATTCGGATAGACCTGAAGTCTGAGGCTTCCCGGCGAAGAGATCTCGAGCCGCGTAAGAAGCCAGGTAATGATGGCAACGCCCAAGAAATACAGGATGTACCGAAGTATTGCCATAAAATCAGTGTAGTTGCTCGCCGGATGGCCCGCAAATCAGGTCTGGCGCAGGCGGAACGTGGGGCGTTCGTCCGCCCCGAGTATGTCGCTCCTCCTCAACCAGTCCCGTGCATCGGCGGCGTCCTCTTCGAACCAGCGTTGAGCGCTGCCAAGACGAATACTGTAACCCCAGTCATCCATGTCCTGCATCAGGCGCGACCGGCCGGCTTCGGGGATCTCGTCTGCGAGTACTATTTGCAGATAGCAGACCGCGCACTCCTCGAGGTCGCCGCCGCCGGCGTCGACACTCATCTGCATTCTTCTTTCCGGTGTCATGCAGACCACATGGCAGGCTTCGTGAAGCAGCGAGTGAAGCGGCGTGTCCCGCCGAACGAACACGCGATCGCCGGCAATTCCTGCTTCGGGTTCTCCCCAGAAGCTGCCGTTTATCGAATGCCCGTCAGGTACCGTTTTTATCGAAAGACCGTATTTTCGAAGCAGCCCGGTTACGGCGTCCGCAGCCAGATCGGACAGCAGCAACATGCTATAGTGACGAAAGTTGCTTCAGTACGGTACGAACCAGATCGTCGACGATGGCGTCGCGGAGTAGCTCTTCTTCTCTCGCCTTGCCGAGCACGAGCGTTTCGTCGTAGATGTAGTCCCGCGTGAGCGTGAGGGATTGCGGCGCGATGATCGTCTCATCACCACTCTCCAGCGAATACCAGATCGTGTAATACACTTCGTACTCGCGCGGCACGTTTCGCGCCGACACCGATAAGACCCGCCGATCGGTATCGTCGCTCAGAATCGTGAATATCGCCGACGAGTCCACAGGCGAATCGACCAACTGAACACCGGCACTTCGTAGCTCGTACCTAAGCTTTCGGTA
>JBHIDG010000119.1:0-9098 GCA_046760025.1 Woeseia sp.
CGTCGCCGAGCAACTCGTATCCGGGCCAGACCGACAACAAACCGACGACCGCCGCAAACGCGGCGTATGCAAGGGTCTGCACGATGTATTTCATGTTTTGCCTCGCTCGCCGAGAGACGCGCGAAACGCCTCGTGTATCTTCACGACGTCGTCCCGATTCATCCAGGGCTGCTGTCAGGCGCATGCAACCCTTTGATCGTCAATGCGTATTCTGAGTCGCGGGTCACGCTCCCTGGCAATGCGTTGCTCGGTCCAGCGGGTCCCGTAACGGTATTTGCAGGCGCCGTCATCGCATCCCAGCAAAAGCACTCCATCGGCAAAACCGCGGCTCAGCACGTAGTCGACAAACGTCGGCGAGAGCTGCCCCATGCAGCGCGTGGGTATTACCGCTTTGCCCGCTCTCGAGGTCCGCTCGAGCTCGGCGCTACCGGCGCAGCCGAATGCGAGTATCCGGTTGTCGCCCTCGAGGGTCCCGGCGGTCTCACGGATGGATTCGCGCAGCAGCGCCGCCGTACTGTCCGGAAGGTCGATTCCCGGGATCAACGCGCTTCGCGACCGAAACGGCGTCGACGTGGGACAGGCGCCGACGCACAGGCCGCAGCTCATGCAAAGGTCCTCATCCACGACGGCTTCGAGTTCGTAAGTTTTTCCGTCCGATCTGGCCTTCATCTGAATTGCCCCGAAGGGGCAATCGTCGGCACATCGCCTGCAGCCGTTGCAGTTGTCCAGATTCACGACCGCGGCGGGCGAACCTTTGCCGGGCGGCACCCACGGGGCGGCGACGACGAGCGCGCTCAGGCCGACCAGTATCAGCCAGACCCATCCGGGTGAGGCGACCTGAACCAGCGGATAAAAGTGCAGATAAAACCAGTCGACTCCGATAGTCTGCGGCGCCATTGCCAGATCGGCCTTGCTCTGGCTCTCGGCGGGAAAGACCACCGACAACACCAGCATGCAGATGAGCGCGCCGGCCATCAGCGAGCGCGGCGGATTGATGCCGGGCTTGTTGAGGCGAAATACGTGCAGCCAGATGCCGAGCACCAGAAAGAGCGGCAATCCGATCAGGTGCAAAAACGCCATCAGCGTGAAAAAGCGGTCGCTCAGACTGACGTCGCTCAGGAAATTCGCCGCCATCGAGTCGGTGAATATCGGCAGCCGGTCGAGCAGCTCCGCCGAGGTGATGGCCACGTACTGCGCCAGTTCGTCCCAGACCAGCCAATAGCCGGTGATACCGAGCGGAAAAATCAGCCAGATCAGCGGCATGCCGGTGACCCAGCTGAACCAGCGTTTCAGGCGATAGGTGTCGTAGGAAAACTCGCGCAGGACGTGCAGCAGGATCGTGATAATAGCGGCATCCGACGCGTAACGATGCAGGCTCCGCATGACCCCGCCCAGATACCACTGTTCGCGGGTCAGGTATTCGACCGACTCGAAAGCGCCTGTCACGCTGGTGCGAAAGAAGATCGTCAGCCAGACCCCGCTGACCAGTACGATCCAGCAGAAATAAATCGTGAGTGCGCCGAGGTGGTCGAGCGGGTTGTCCCGGTTCGAATATCCGCCCGCCAGCGACCTTCGCAGGAGCGCGAAGCCGGATCGACCGGCCCTTTGCAGCACTGCCAGCAATCTATTTCCGCGCGTGACGGAATTCCCGCCAGAGATAGAAGAATACGGAGAGCACAACCGTCAGGCCGATCGCAATCTGAAAGAACAGCGAATTGTCGATCTCATACCGCCCTGTAGCCGGGTCATAAACGGTACAGAATAGCCTGATTTTGTCGGCCAGGCCCGCCCAGGCGTGACCCGCCGATTCCGGGCGGTTGAAGATCAGCTGTTTCAGCGGCTCGACCAGCCACGGCAACTCGAAGGTCGCGCCATACACCTGGGCATAGACCCTGCCGTCGCGGTCGATCATCGTGAGCTGATTGAGGTGATCGAAGCCGCGCGGCGACGGGAAGAAAATGAAGCCGAGCTCGTCGCTCAGGGCGGCGATCGTCTCGGGCGGCGCGCTGAGGAAGCGCCAGCCGCGGGCATCGATTCCCTGCGCCCTGGCGAAAGCTGCCATCGCCTCCGGCGTGTCGTTTGCCGCATCGAAGCCAACGGTGACAATCTCGAAACTGTCCTGGCCGAGGACCTCGCGCGCTGCCCGGGCGGATTCATCGAGATGCTTTGTGATCAACGGGCAGACGTAATGGCATGACGTGAAGATCATGCTGACGACCAGGGGCTTGCCGGCATAGTCACGGAGTGAGACCGGCCGTCCGCTCGAGTCCGTAAACCGATGATCGCCGAGAGCGCTGCCGATTGCGGCCTGCGAGACCCTCAGGGCCGCATCGGGATCGTAGCGATCATCCTGCTCCGCCGACCCTGGCGACCACGCCAGGCAGGTCAAGAAAACGAGGACCGCCCTTTTCATGCATCACGACATGGGCCAGACCGAGGCAAGGTATTTCCAGTTGACCGCGTAGTAAAGGACGAAGACCACCAGGAAGAACAGCGCCAGCAGGAACGTGCCGGGGGCCGCAAAACCCCATTTGCCGGCCGCGGCATGACCGCCTTCCGGCGCGATCGTGGGTTCGGCTTTCCTGAGCACGCTCATCGAGAACCCGTAGCTCGATTCGGACCCGACCCGCTTACCGAAGAATACGGACACCACCGTGATGACGATGAATATCGCGCCGCCGATTATTGCCGCGACGCCCGACAGGCCCAGGATGCCCATGAAGGTGAACGCGCTCGCGGGATAATCGAATCCCAATGCCGAATCCGTGAATGCCATATCCCAGTGGCGGCGTTCGACGCCCAGGGTGCCCGCAGCCATCATCGAGAGGCAGAGCACGGCCATGCCGATGCCGAACAGATACGGCTGCCACTTCGCGAGGCCCGGCAGCCAGACTTCACGACGGAACAACACAGGGATCAGGTAGTAGGTCAGCGACATGAAGGCGAGCGTCGTGCCGATAACGACCGTCGCATGGAAGTGACCGGGCACGTAGATCGTGTTGTGAATGATGATGTTGATCTGCTCGGTGCCCATGACAACGCCCGAGATTCCGCCGATGAAACCGAAGCCGATCAGGGATATGAACATGCCCGAGAACACGGGATTGCCCCACGGTGCCTTGCGCAACCATTCGAACAGGCCGTTGGTGAGCCCTTTCGCGCGTTGTGCGACTTCGATAGAGCCTGGCACGGTCAGCCCGTGAACCATGCTGGCCAGGACCGCCAGATACATCGCGTAGCTGGTGTTGAAGATCTTCCACTCGGAGCTCAATCCCGGATCGACGAGCAGGTGATGGGCGCTCGCAATCTGCAGGAACGCGATGTAGAGAACAAAGGCGGTGCGGCTGACTTTTTCAGACAACGGCTTGGCGCCGAATACTATCGCAGCAATGGCATACCAGACCGCCACATGAGCGGCAACATTGATCTGTTGTGAAGAGTGACCAAGTGCCCACCAGACCAGCCGGTACATCGCAGCGTCGATGTGATTGATGTATCCGAGAGACCAGAGATAGGTCGGAATCAGGATAATCGCACCGGAGGCGATGGTGAACACAGCGATGATGCACGCGGTCAGCGCACCGAAAGTAACGAGGGGAATCGACCCCTCATAGGTTTTTTCTTCTTTTGCAATGACGAGTGTGCCGAGGAAGATAAAGCATCCGAGCAACGCACCGACTGCAAATAGAATGAGCCCCAGATAAAAATTCGGATTTGCCGGCATCGGCACATAGGATGTAAACATTACGGACGCGTCGCCGTTCAGCACCGCCAGATTGTTGGTGATTATTCCGGCAATCATCAGCGCAAAACCAACCCAGGCTATCCTCGGCGTTGCAAGCCGGCAGCGCAATAAGGTCGACGAGCAAAAATAAAGGATCGCGATCTCGAAGGTGATGATCCAGAACACCAGCATGTTGACGCCGTGCGCCGTCAGAAGCTGATAAAATCGATCGGCCGGCAGCAGGTGAACGGCAGGCCAGCGCGTCAGCGTTACCGCCAACGCCGATATTCCGCCAATCAGCAAGATGACAATTGCCACGACCGCGTGCGCGCGCATGAGTTGCTCGGCCGGCTTGTGGAACTGCAGGCCGGACTCGGGGCAGGTCCTGAATAGCTCGTTGTTCACTGTCCGCCCTCCGTCACGAAGATCTTGCCGACCATATTGTGATGGCCGATACCGCAGTACTCATTACAGATTATGGTCTGCTCACCAGAAGTATCGGGCGTGATCGTCAGCACCATCTCGTAGCCGGGGAGAATCTGTGTATTGATGTTGACCGGCTGCAGAGAGAAACCGTGCTGCCAGTCCATCGATGAAATGTGCAGCCGATACGTCCGACCCTTTTCGAGCTCGAGCAGCGGCCACCACTGCCATAGACGTCCGAGGAGGTAGACGTCGCTTCCGGGCGGCGGATGGACGACCGGCAGCCTGGACGGCGTTTCGGTACGAACCGTGTACGCATCGACCATCGCCTGGGCCTTCGCCATGAAGGCCTGCGGCGTCGTTCGATAAGCCTCGTTCGACAGGTTTTGTTTGCCGTACACGTGCCAGAACGGCATCATGAAAAACATGAACAGAGACCATAGAAGCGCTATCGCAATCCAGGTCCCTTCTATTCTGTCAAGCGGTTGTTTCCACCAGACGGTTTCAGCAGGGGGTTGAATAGCACTCACAACAGTCCTCCGTTATTGCTGCCGCGCACGGTGTCACTTGGCAATCGGGATTGTCACGATCTCCATGATTCCCCAGATGATGTAGAACACTGCCGGAAAAACGACACCGATAAACAGCAATATGAAGGGATTGTCGAGAATGCGCTGCATGACCGGGATTCGGTCCGTTTCGCCGACGCCGGAAATTTCTTCGCTCATAGCCACTGCCCCTTGGGAATTGTTTGTTCCTGGATCCGATTAAACAGGTTTTCGCGACACCCTAGCCTCGATGTGTCGTCCGGAACACTAGGGAAAATACCTAGTCATGCTGTGGGAATGCTCATGCAGCAAGGCCGAGAGCGAGCCGGGTATGAGGGCACCGCGACCGCTCCTCCGCCGCGGGCACTGCTGACCGGTGTCCGAGTATCAGTATTCCTGAGCGAGAGCGCCGGAACCCGCGGGAGACAGGCAGAGGTTGATCAGGCGAACGGCATGGACCAGGACGATCCAGACCCCCAGCGTCAGCGTAACCCCGGACACTGCAAACAACAGCAGGTACGGTCGTATGCCGAACATCATTTCCTGGAACGATTCTCCAACATAAAGGCCCTTGCCGAGCCCGGCGAGAATCAGAGATACGAAAAATACGGCCAGAGACGTGTTGGCGATCCAGTAGCCGAGCTTCACCGGCCCTGAACAACTGGAGTGCACTTCGACCGGCAGCTCTTCACGGATCACGAAAAACACGGACGCGAGCAGAATCATCGTATTGATGCCGATCGTGCTGCCCATCGCATGCGCAACCGTGATGTGTGTGCCGTGCGTGTAAAGGTTCCACGCCGGCACCGATATTGCGAGCGCGAGAATCAGATTCAGGAAAACCCAGATTTCCGACGCAAAAAGGAATCGGTACGCGTTGCAATGTCTGTGGATCTGATAGCTCGCAAGGGATGCACGCCAGTCCCACAGGATCTTGCCCAGCACGACAAGCTCCGTCATGCTCACGGCGTAGGCGAGAGTCCTGAGCCAGGGCGCCGACGGCACCGGATACGTGTGATGCGCCCAGCCGAACATGAGGTTGAATAATCCCAGGAAATACAAACCATAGGCCATCCTCGAGCGTGCCGTTTGCTGATCCTCGCTGATCCGGCTCGCCACGAATATTGCCGTGCCATAAACAAGCATGTTCCAGGAGCCCGTCAATGCACCGTAAGACTTCCATTGCACGATGATTTCCCGAATCATCGACTCCCTGAAATAGGGAATCAACCACAGATAGGCTTCGGTAAACGTAATGAAAAAGAATACGATGCCGGTGCCCCACATCCAGTAGTACACGGGCCACGGTTTGTTACTCCTGAAAACCGTCCTGAAATAATTGACGCCGAACAGGATCCAGGATAGAAAAATCGGAATGCTTAAGGCAGCCGGATATTCGAAATACTCTCTGCCCCCGAACTTACCCAAAAGATAGCAAGCGAGAATTGTCGCTCCGGTAACGGCAAACACCCGGAAATGCCAGATGGCTGCCAGCGTCGAAAACAAACGCAGCCTGCAATGATTCGTCAGGTAGTAATAGATGCCGCCGATGGCCGCGAGGAATATCCAGGCAATCATCAGGGACACGTGCAAAGGCCGTGTCTTGGTGAACAGCAGTACCTGAAGAAATTCAGGAAACAGAAACTGGAATCCGCCGATCACGCCGAACAGCATACCGACCGCCAGGCTGAGCATGCCCAGCCGAAGGAATTTCAAACCGATCAGCTTGTCAGTCATCGGTTCGCACAACCGTTCCATACCAGTTGACCCGAGATTTTTCGGCGGGATACCTGCCTGTCGAATCGACGAACCCGAGGTACGCGACCATCGCATCCTTCTCCGACTCGCTCAGCTTGAAGTTCGGCATGCTCCGCGTACCGCTGGTGAGAAAGGCCCTGGCATAAGCAGGACCCTTGTTGGAAATCACGTTCGTCAGGTCGGGGCCCATGTAGCCACCAAGTCCGTAGAACTGATGACAGGCTATACAGTTGTACTCCTGGAACAGTTGCTGCCCGTATCGCGCCTGGCTGGTCATCGGGGCAACGTGAAGAGCCTCCGTACCCCGGGTATAGACGTAGGCCGAATACGGCACGAACGCCAGACAGAGCGTCATGAATATGGCGCGATTACTGATATCTGCCTCCCGATGCCGAAGCCGGCGGGCCTCCACTGGCCCCAACTGGAGAATAGCCGGAACGGCGCGAAACAGGGTCCAAAAAAGTTGCTGAATATTACAAGAACTCAGCATTTTATTCCGTTTTTTAATGAAAAAATAAAACAAATTTGTTAAATTCATCATTTTCATCGATCAATGGACGGAGTGCGATATGGACAGAAAGGACCGGGCCATACTGCGGGCACTGCAGAAGGACGCGACCATGACGGTTGCCGACATCGCGGATCGGATCGGCCTCTCGAAATCAGCCTGCTGGCGGCGCATCCAGGCACTCGAGGACGACGGCGTCATCAGCGCCCGGGTCACACTGTTGAATCAGGAAAAATTGGGGCTCGACCTCACCGTCTACACGAGGATTCGTACGCATGAACATACACAGCAATGGTTCGACGGATTTCATGCGATGGTGACTGCGATGCCCAACGTGATGGAAGTGCATCGCTTGAGTGGCGACGTCGACTATCTGCTTCGCGCCGTCGTTCCCGACATGCGAAGTTACGACGAGTTGTACAAGGAGATGATTGCAAAGGTCGACCTGTTCGACGTCAGCTCGAGCTTCAGTATGGAGACCATCAAGTACACGACCGCGCTACCGCTCGACTATCCTTAGAAGGCTGCTAAGATTGCGGCCCCTGTTTTCGCATCGATGATCACGATGAGCGACATCGTTAACAACAAGAACCGGACAGTCGCAACTTGGCTTCTCGTCTGTTGCGCACTTGTGTTTGCGTTGGTCGTCCTCGGTGGCGTAACACGGCTGACCGGTTCCGGTCTCTCGATGGTCGACTGGCGCCCCGTCACCGGCGTCCTGCCGCCGCTCAACGACAGCGAATGGCAACGTGTATTCGAGATGTATCAAGAGACGCCGGAGTTCCGGAAAAAGAACGCGTACATGGATGTGGACGGTTTCAAGGGAATCTTCTGGCTGGAGTACCTGCATCGCCTGGCTGGTCGCACGATCGGCATCGTCTTTCTCTTGCCCTTTATGTACTTCGTCTTGAAAGGCTATATACAGAAGCGTGAGGTCGGGAAATATGCGCTTATGTTCGTGTTGGGCGGATTGCAGGGCGTGCTCGGCTGGTACATGGTCAAGAGCGGCCTCGTCGACAACCCGGCCGTCAGTCAATACCGCCTGACCGCACACCTCATAGCGGCGTTTCTTATCTACGCGTACATGATGTGGGTGGCTTTGTCCCTGTTATATCCTTCGCGGGGGGCTGGCAAGCATCCGTGGTACGGCAAGACACTGGCGCTGACCACACTCATCTCGGTCACGATTGTCTCCGGAGGCTTCGTGGCCGGCCTCAAGGCCGGCAAGATCTACAACACCTTCCCCAAGATGGGAGAGCACTGGATACCGACTGACTTCCTCGCGCTGAAACCGGCGTGGAGAAACGTTTTCGACAACATGGCGACCGTGCAATTCGACCACCGGGTACTTGCCATCGTGACTCTCGTGCTGATCGTCGCTTACTGGTACGGGCTGAGAAACGAAGATATGCCCGCAAGGATCAGGCGAGGGGTCCACGCCCTCCTCCACACCGCCATCGTGCAGGTCGCTCTCGGCATCTCGACACTGCTGCTGGTCGTACCGATCGCCCTCGCGGCAACTCACCAGGCCGCCGCCATGCTGCTGTTCACGATCTCGCTCTACCTGTGCCACGGCCTGAGAAACTGAGCGGTATTTCGGTTAATACCCATTTGATTTGACTGCAAAATCCGCCAGTCTTCGTGCCATATGGAGAGAGTGCATCCCAGCGTTTGCTTCGACCAGGAGCTCGTCGAGCGCTACGGCGGCCGGGGCCCGAGATATACCTCGTATCCGACGGCCCTGCAGTTCGATGAGCGGTTCACGGCCACCCGGTATGAAGACGCCGCCCGGCTGAGCAACGAGTCCGGCCGACCGCTGTCGCTCTATGTGCATATCCCGTTCTGCCCGTCACTCTGTTACTACTGCGCCTGTAACAAAATCGTTACCCGTAACGCGGATCGTATCGAGCGCTATCTCGACCATCTGTATCGGGAGATCGAATTGCAGACAGCGCTTGTCGACCGGGATCGCCTTGTCGAGCAGCTTCATTTCGGTGGCGGTACGCCGACCTATCTGAGCAACGAGCAGCTGTGTGAACTGATGACCCACATAGCCGGTGCTTTCAGTCTCGACACCGGCGAACGGCACGAGTTTTCGATCGAGGCCGATCCCCGGACCGTCGATGAGAACTCGATA
>JBHIDG010000120.1:0-9019 GCA_046760025.1 Woeseia sp.
TGTCGATCGGCGGGCCTACGCAAAGGCTGACGTCGGCGAGACGGGCAGAGTGCGGTGCATCGCTTTGCAAGGCAGCCGCGAGGTTGAGTCCGAATCTATAACCCCGTGCTACTATGAATCCGACAATGTCGGATTTGCGGGAATAAGAACATCGAGAAAGGAATCCTGTGCCTCTTGCCGATGCTTTTGGCGTCGATCGCCCGGGCCGGCACGCCCGATATCGATACACCCGGCGTCGTGTTGGCACATGTGCCGACCGAGATCATCGTCACCGGCGCCATGCCGGACAGCGATGTCGTATTGCTCGTCGGGGGAGCGGAATACTCGGCGGCATCCGATAACAAGGGAAGCGCGAGTTTTTCAGCTGTTCTGGTTGATGAACCCGGCAGCGTCGCGGTCAGTTTCAAGGCGTCGGATGGTGTGACTGTCGACCGGCAATTGCGCGTGTTGCCTGGTTGGGTCTCCATCGCGCCGCCACTGGTCGCCATACTGATTGCCCTGACGCTTCGAAACGTAATACCTGCTCTGCTTGTCGGCGTGTGGCTCGGTGCGACGGCGTTACGGTCATTCACGCCGTCGGGAATACTGGGCGGCTTTCTGGATGGTTTTCAGCTATTCGTCACCGAAGCGCTCGCAGACGAAGATCATGCGGCGATTATTCTTTTTTCGCTCATGATCGGCGGCATGGTCGGCATCATCACGCGCAACGGTGGAATGGCAAGTATCGTGCGGATGATGGTGACACGGGCGAAAACCGCGATCGGCGGCCAGATTGCTGTCTGGTTGATGGGCCTGATGATTTTCTTCGACGACTACAGCAACACGCTGGTCGTCGGAAATACCGCGCGCCCGCTGACTGATCATCTGAAAATTTCGCGCGAGAAGCTTGCCTACATCGTCGACTCGACTGCGGCGCCGGTGGTTTGCATCGCGCTGATTACGACGTGGATCGGTTACGAGGTCGGCCTGATCGGCGAGGCGCTCGCCGCCATCCCGGAAATCACGGAGCCCGCGTACACCGTCTTCCTGCGATCGATACCCTACAGTTTCTATCCGATACTGGCAGTCATATTCGTTTTGGCTGTGTCATGGAGCGGTCGCGATCTGGGTCCGATGTACACGGCGGAAGTCCGCGCGCGAAATGGGCAGGTTTCACCGGTTTCGGCAGAGCAAATGCCGTCGATGCAGGGCGAGGAACTCGAGCCGAAGCCTGATATCCCGATGCGGGCGCTGAATGCGTTCGTTCCGCTGCTGGTGCTCATAACTGCACTGTTGATCGGCCTGTATGCCACCGGTTACGGTGAAGGAAAGACACTTCATGTCATCATCGGCGAAGCCGACGCCTACAAGGCAATGATGTGGGCCTCTTTGCTCGGTGCCGTGACGGCCGCCGTGCTGACGGTTGGGCAGGGTATACTCGATGCTCACGAGACGGTGGACGCATGGTACGGCGGCGTTCGCGCGATGCTGTTCGCGATGATCGTCCTGGTGTTGGCTTGGGCGCTGTCCGCCGTTACCGGACACCTTCATACGGCCGACTACCTGGTCAGTATCCTGGCAGACACCTTGCCGGTCGCAATCGTGCCGGCGACCGTTTTTGTCTTGTCGGCCATTACGGCTTTCACGACGGGCACCAGCTGGGGGACGATGGGCATACTGATGCCATTGGTCATACCCTTGTGCTGGGCGGTCATGACTGTCAACGGTATGAATGACCCCGGGCACATGCATATTCTTTACTCGGCGATCGCCTGCAATCTGGCCGGAGCCGTATGGGGCGATCACTGCTCGCCGATCTCCGACACGACCGTGCTTTCATCGATGGCCAGTGGTTGCGATCACGTCGAACACGTTCGCACCCAGCTGCCGTATGCTGCACTCGTCGGCATCGTCGCCATCGGCATCGGCACGATCCCCGGCGGTTACGGATTCCCACCGCTTCTTTCGATTCTTATCGGAATTGCGGTTCTTGCAGCGGTGCTGCGCTACTTCGGAAAGAAGGTGCCGGGCACCGACTAATCTGAGTAATGGATATATGCCTGAGAGCGCGAGGGACTCACTGCTAATCAATAGCTAAAATAATCGGTGCCCGGCACCTTACAGGCGTATCCAGGCTGATTTGCTCTGCGTATAAGAGAGCAGGCTCTCGATGCAGTTATCCCGCGCGTTGCCGGACTGTTTGTAGCCGCCAAACGGCTGGGTCATGTCCCCTTCATCGAAGCTGTTGACCCAGATAACGCCCGCATCGATTTCCTTGACGAGCCGGTGTGCCCGACTGAGATCCTGGGTCCAGACGCCGGCTGCAAGACCGTAGATCGTGTCATTGGCGATTGAAATGGCCTCATCGATTGTCTCGAACGGTATCACGGATGCCACCGGGCCAAAAATTTCCTCGCGCGCGATGCGCATCGAATTGTTGACCTTTGTGAACAATGTCGGGTTGATGTAGGCGCCGGTCAAGTCGTCGGGTGCATTACCGCCGAATTTCAGTTCGGCACCTTCTGTCTTGCCGGACTCGATGAATGAAAGGACTCGCTGCTGCGCCTCGTCAGTTACGAGCGGCCCAAGATTCGTCTCCGGGTCGAGCGGGTCACCCGGTATATAGGCACTTTTCCCATCGCTGATGAAGCGCTCGACGAACTCGTCATGGATATTCTTCTGCACGAGCAGTCTAGAGCCTGCGTTGCAGACTTCACCCATGTTCGCGAATACGCCGTCGTAGGCAGCGGCGACTGCTCGATCGAGATCGACGAGGTCCGACATGAAAATCTGCGGCGTCTTTCCGCCACACTCGAGCGACACGCGTTTCATGTTGGACTGGCCCGCATACTGCAACATCAATTTGCCGACCTCGGTTGAGCCTGTGAACGTAATCTTGTCGACGTCCGAATGAAGTGCGAGCGCTTTTCCGGCGACCTCGCCAATCCCGTTGACGACGTTGAAAACTCCTGGCGGACCACCGGCCTCGATGAACAGTTCCGCAAGGCGCAGGCAGGAAAGCGGCGCCTGTTCCGCTGGCTTTAGGACCACCGTATTGCCGGCCGAAAGCGCCGGCGCGAATTTCCATGTCGCCATCAGCATTGGATAGTTCCAGGGAGAAATAGCGCCGACAACACCTATTGGCTCGCGCAATATGTAGTGCATCACGTCTTTTTCCGTGTTCGTGACCGTCCCCTCGATCTTGTCGATGTATTCGGCCATGAACTGAATCGTACGGATGACCGATGGAATATCGATGTGCAATACATCGGATATGGGCTTGCCCATATCGAGCGTGTCGAGCACGGCCAGTTGTTCGGCATGCTCGTCGATCAGCCCGGTGAAGCGATACATGATCTCCATGCGATCTCGCGGCGCCATGCGAGACCACACGCCGCTTTCAAAAGTCTTCCTGGCGGATGCCACTGCGCTGTCGATGTCCTTGGCGTTCGCCGCGGATACCGATGCGAATGCTTCGAGATTGGCCGGGTTGACGGTTTCGAACCGTTCTCCGTCGATCGCGTCGACGTAGTCACCGCCGATGAACAACCGGGTCTCGGGCTTACTCGATGCCTTCTCGGCCATACCCCGCCACGCCTCGAACGTAAAATCTGTAGCCGATTGAATACTCATTGTCTTCACCTTGTTGAATGGTGCCGGGCACCGACTATTTTGACTATTGGCCGAAAGTGTAGAGAACCAACTAATCAAGTCAGAAGCTGCCGGGCACCTTCTGACCCGTGACCAGCGCATCGACCGCGACACTGTCGCGCTCGCCAACGATAACCGGATTGATGTCGATTTCCGCCAGATTATCGCGCAACGCGTGAACCATCGCAGAGAATCTCGCTGCCATATCGCAGAATGAATCGATGTTCGCCGTGTTCATGCCGCGTATACCATCCAGTATAGGCCGCGACCTCAGACGATCCAGCATATGGCGGGCCTGTTCCGCATCGAACGGTGGCAAAGCGAATGCGACATCCTCATAGAATTCGGCGTAAATGCCGCCGAATCCGAGCACCACCACCGCCCCGAACTGTGAATCCCACCTGGCGCCGAGAATCATCTCGACGCCGTGTGGGATCATCGGAGCAACCATTACCCTGGCGCCAAGCCGCTCCGTGAGATCACGATAGGCGGTGAGCAACTGATCTTCGCCGGCGAGGTTCAGAATGACGCCTTGCCTGTCCGATTTGTGGGCGATGCTGGGCATTGCCGTCTTGAGCACCAATGGGAAATCCATGACGCTCGCCGCAGCCAGGACTGCAGATTCCGATTCGGCGATGACGCACGGGTTTGCCATCACGCCGAATTCACGAAACATCATGGCTGACTCGGCTTCATCGAGTTGACGGCCCGTGCCGAGCTTTGCCCGCCAGTGTTCGACGGCGTTGGCCGGGACATCGGGCGGCGGTGAGTCCTCTCGTAACAGAAAATCGCGGTAGGAAAACAGTGCGCGTACGCCGGCCAGAAACGCAGACATGCCGTCGAGCACTGGAAAGCCCGCATGTGTGGTCGTCACGACGAGCCGGTCACTGCCGGTGCCCTGTCTCGCCGCAACGAGCGCCACGGGTTTTCCCGATTCCGCGTGCGCTCGCTGCATGTAATTGACATAGCTCGAGTAGATGCCGCCGTCGGGCGCGCGGTCGTGCACCAGCGCACCGATTGCTGCGTTCGGGTCCTGCATGAGGAGGGTCAGACAGCGGGTCATCCGTTCGTCAGCATCTGAGCCGCCTCTACTCCATCCATCGAGGGGGTTGACCGGCGACAACTCGGGATCCAGGACTTTCTCGAGCTCGCTCACCGTGTTCTTCGAGAGTTCGGTCAACGGCACCCGCTCCATGTCGGCGAGGTCGACCAACAGTTGCTGTTCGCCTCCGGAATCATGCAATGCAACGAGACCCCCCTTGCCGACCGGATTGAACGCCGCGAAGAGAATCACAGCCGTTGCAAGCTCATCCATGTCGCGTACCCGTTGCACGCCGTAATGGTCGAACAGTGCCTCGTAGCTTGCATCGTCGCCGGCGATGGCACCCGCATGCGATTCGGTCAGCTCGGCGGACCTTGCCGTTCGCCCGACTTTAATCGCAACTACCGGTATGCGCTTGTCATTGGCTTTCTGCAGCGCTGCCCTCAATCCGTCTGGGTTTCTGGCCGTCTCGATGAACAGGCCGACGACTCGCGTCTCCGGCAGGTCGAGCGCGAAGTCCAGGTACTCGTCCATCGTGACGCTCAGTTCATCGCCGGTCGATACGGCCAGGTTGAAACGAATTCGCTCCTCGCAGTCGGCGATGCCGCACATGCCGGAGCCGGAATGGCTGATCAGGCTTACGTTGCCGGGCGGTTTGTGAATGCGGCCGTCGAAGCCGCAGGCCCATACCCGATCATGAACGTTATAGAAGCCCATGCCGTTCGCGCCGCAGGCGACTATGTCTGCGACTTTCACTTTCTTGCCAACGCGAGCATTGAGTTCAGGCTTCGTGTCACCGTCGATGACGAGCGGCGACATTATCGATAAGGCGGGTACGCCGATCGCAATGGCGGCGTCCAGAAGCCGCTCGATACGCCTGGCCGCCACGCAGAAAATGACGAGGTCGGGTGTCTCGGGCAGGCTCCTGAGGTCCGGGTAACAGGCTATGCCCTCGAGTTCCTCATGCCTGGGGTTGATCGGATAGAGGCGGCCGGGAAAGTCTCCCTTGATCAGATTCCGTAGCGTTTCCCGCCCCATCGCATGCTCGCGGGCCGAGGCGCCGACAACGGCGATCGATTCCGGGCGAAGCAGGGGGTCAAGTCGATGCGCCATGCCGACGCGGTCCGGTCAGTTCAATAAACGCCGGGAGGCGTCGCGCGGCGCCGCTCCGGGTCCCAGAACGGCTTGCCGACGACTTGCGCCTCGGCCATCAGGCGTGACCAGTGCATCTCGCGCTGATAATAGATTTCGACCCAGAGTATGTCGCCGACTGTACCATGCGGTGCCCTGACCGTGCCGATCGCGATGTTGTGCTTGCAGATGGGCGACCAGGCCGCCGAGGTCACGAAACCGACCTTTTTTGCGCGTCCGTATTTCTTGGCGAAGATATAGGAATGTTCGGCCGGCTTGTTGCCTTCAACATCGAGTTTAACGAGGCGCCAGGTCGACCCCTTGCGCTTCTCCTCGGCCAGCGCACGACGGCCGTTGAAGTTCGGTTTCTTGAAATCCACCAGCCAGTCCAGCCCGAGTTCGAACGGCGACCGGGAGCGGCCGGTTCGAACGGTTGTGTGCGCCGGCAGGAAGTCTTCGTAGGCTGCGAGATAACCGGCTTCGATTCTCGCCTGTTCGAGGGCCGTCGTGCCGATGGCCATGATGCCTTGGTCCGTGCCGGCATCAAATAGTGCATCCCAGAGGTCTTCGGCCTTTGCGGGGTCCAGCCACAGCTCGTAACCCAAATCGCCGGTATATCCCGTTCGCGAGACCATGAGATCCGTGCCCTGAAAGTCAAATGTCATCAGGCCGAATAGCGTCAGGTTTTCGACGCCATCCAGGCCAAGATTCTTCAAAACGCTGTACGAGGTCGGACCCTGCACGGCCAGCGCCGCGATGTCCGCGGTTTCGTCCCTGATATCAACGTCGAATCCGATCGCGGCTGCCCAGAACCACTCCATGTGACGTTCCTGCGAACAGAGCCTGTATTCGCCTGCCTTCAGATGGAAAATCGTGCCGTCGTCGATGACCTGACCCTGATCATCACACCAGACCGCGTAGGCGACGCGCCCCGGCCCGATCTTCCGCATGTCTCGGGTGACGAGGCGGTCGAGGTAGTCGAGTGCATCGGAGCCTGCGATTCGATACTTGGTCATTGGCGTCAGGTCGAAGACCGCCGTGCTGTTGCGGATCGCAAAATACTCGAGCTCGGTATCGTAGAAACCGTCGGCGCTCGAATACCCCTTCCACTCATGTGATGCATTCAGTCTGTCGAGTTTCGCCTGGCAGGAATAAAACGGCGACTTCCTTCTGTCTTGCTGGACTTCCCGGCTGCTCATGCCGCTTTTCCCCTGTTCAGAATCACTCGAGCGGCGTTTCGACCGGCGGCACCGCTGACGCCGCCGCCGGGATGGGCACCGGCGCCACACAGGCACAAGCCGTCGACTGGCATCGCATACTGGGCGGCGCCGCCGACCGGCCGGACGAACAAAAACTGATCGAGCGTCAGTTCGCCGTGGTGCCAGTGTCCCCCTGTCATCTGGAATTCCCGTTCGATGTCGGCCGGCGTCAGTAGCTCCGAGGCGGTAATCAGGCCGGGCAGGTCGGGCGCGTACTCGGCGAGTTTCGACGTAATTACTTGCATGAATTGATCGCGCGCAGCATCCGTCCAGCCGCCCTCAATCTCGTAAGGGGCGTATTGAACGATCGCGGACAATACGTGCTTGCCGGTCGGCGCGAGAGATTCGTCCCGGACACTCGGAAACGAGATTTCAAATATCGGCTCCGGGGAGAACTCCCGGTACTTGGCCGGATTGAATGCTCTTTCGACATAGTTCTCGTCGGGGGCAATAAGCATACGCCCCTCGAAGTCCTTCCCGTCGAGCCCCGGGATCTGCGGCAGGCCATCGAGTGCCAGGTGTAACTTGGCCGCGTTGCCCAAGCTGCGAATATTGTCTACGCGGCGCGTAAAACCCGTTTCGACGAATCTGGGCGAGACGAGGCTCATGATGGTCGATTTCGGATCGGCGTTGGATATGACCAGCCAACTCGGGAATGTTTCACCGTTTTCGGTTTCGACGCCCGCTGCACGGCCATTTTCGATGATGATCCGTTTGACGGGCACCCCCGTCCTGATGGTTGCGCCATTATCGCGCGCGGCCTGCGCCAGCGCCTCGGTGACGCTGCTCATGCCGCCGGCGGGCAACCCCACCGCGCCGTGGTTGCCGCACAGCCGGTAAAGGTAAGTCAGTATCGTGTTAGGTGATCTCGGCCCGAGATGCGTACCGAGTACGGCGTCGACGCTAATCGCGCCTTTCAGCAAGGCATTCTCGAACCGCTCGACCAGCTCGTCGTAAATATTGATACCGATCAGGCGCAGGAATTCCCGCATTTCGGACTTGCCGAGCCGCCTGACATCGAAAGCGAATCGCGCAAGCGTCAGATAATCGCCGGCCCTGCCATTGGCGAGCCGCGGAGGCGCTTTGTTGATATACGTTTGCAACAAGTCCGCAAACCGGGTCATGCGCTTGAAAAATGCCTGGTAGCTGTCCATGTCGGGACCACCGACGCCGCTGACCTCGTTGCGCCTGATCCGGACGTGGTGACCGTCCTGCGACAAGGCGATGGTCTCGATATTCTTCGCCGCGTAATCGATCTTGAGCCCGAGATCTCTCGCCACCGCCGGCTGGAGCTGATACAGCAGATGTGCGCAGGCCGAAACCGAGTAGCCATCGGCAAACGGGCGCGTCATCGCGGCCCCGCCGACCTGGTCCCTGGCTTCCAGTACGAGAACGCGTTTGCCTGCCCTGGCGAGCAGTGCGGAACAGACCAGACCATTATGGCCGGCCCCGACGATAATGGCGTCGTAACGATCGGTCATATCAGTCATCCCCGAAAGTTTCGGGCACCGTGTTCGTGCGCTTCAGATCGAACAGGATTTCGCGTGCCGCATTCGCGCCCGGGGCGGCCATAACGCCTCCGCCAGGATGGGTGCTCGATCCACACATGTAGAGACCGGCCACCGGAGCCCGGTATTGGGCATATCCCGGAACGGGGCGGTTGAACATCAGCTGATCCATCGTCAGCTCGCCGTGGAAGATGTTGCCCTCGGTCAGGCCGGATTCGATGTCGATTTCCTCCGGTGTCCTGATTTCGACATGCAGAATGAGATCCTTGAAGTCCGGGCTGTAATCGGCGATCTGGTCGATGACCGTCCGGCCGAAAGCCTCCTTTTCCTCGGGTTTCCAGGCACGGCTATCGATCTTCGGCGGACAGTACTGCACGAAGCAACTCATGAAATGCTTGCCCGGCGGTGCCATGGTCGGATCGCTGGTTGTCGGTATAACCATGTCGACA
>JBHIDG010000121.1:0-9009 GCA_046760025.1 Woeseia sp.
AGGAGGGTATTGACCGGTCGTCCCATCAGGTCGCCCGGATCGGACTGTTTCCACGGCACTATGTACAGCACTTTCGGCAGCTCCTGATTGCCGGTGATCTCGGTCCGCCCGAGTTGCATTTCATCCATCACACGCCCTGCGCCGGTGTCCCGACGCCTCACCTCTTGGGCGAGAATCGTTGACGGGACACCGGGCTCGAGCGCCTCGATCTCCGCCGCCTGCTCTTCGGGCGTCGGGCCCCCGGCGGTGGGGGGCTCGGGTTCCCGACCCTGCCCGGCTTCCTGAGCAAATGCGGGCACATTCAAAAGAGCGATCAACAGCAAACTCATCAGATGCTTCACGCCTTTACTCCGTCACCTTCGCGGCTCTTTGTTGCGCGCTCAGGCGGCGCTTGAGATCCACGATCCACTTCGCAACCTGCATGTCCTCTCCTTCAATGCCCTGGTAGCGCTCAAAGTGCTGCAGTGCGGCATCAAGCCGCTGAAAATAGAGTTCATTGAGGATGCCCAGGTTGTAGTGTGCCAAGGCATAGTCCGGGCTGGCTGTGACGGCCTTCAAATAAGCGGCCTCTGCCTCGACAAACTTGCCCTGCCGCCTGAGAAACACTCCGAGCTGGTTCAGGGCCGCAGGATGCTGGGGGTCGATGATCAGTGCGTCGGTGATATGACCCTCGACCGCCCGCTCGTCGCCGGCCCGTGCGTTTATGATCGCCAGGTTCACGTGCGCCCCCGGGTAACCGGGATATTGCAGCACGAACTCTTCGAAGCGGAGTTCGGCATCGGTCAAGTCGCCGGCGGCCATCACCGCAACAGCCTGCTCGTACAGGGTCACCGCTTTCGACGGGACGTGGCGGAGGCGCTGGTGGGTCGACGCCCTTGCCGGCAAAGCGTCCGGTGATGCGCCGGTCCTTGTCGATGTCGGGCCGGATGCGCAGCCGGCGACGGCGATCGTGCACAGGACGAGCTGCGTCAGGCGGCGAAACCTAGAACAGTCCCGTAACAACATCTTCGCTGCGCTCCAGCTTCGCGTACCGGGCGGGCACCAGACTCGCCATTGCCTCGAAACTCTTCTTCACCCACTCGTCATAGACACCGTCGGCTGCACGGTCCGTGTTGGCCCGAAACAGCTCGATCGCTTTCTCCTCGAACGGAAAAGCCTGTTCTTCGAGCAGAATGTCGTATTGTTCCAGCGCATCGGCATCGAGGTCGGTCGGGCGCTCGGATTCCATCAGGTCGTTGCTGAATCGCTGGTAAACCTCGCCCAGGCGATAGGTAGCTGCCGTGGTCACTTCGGCAACACCGTAATCCGCGGCATCGCCATATGCTTTGAGGACGTCTTCCATGAGCGCCTTCTTGCGCTTCAGGCTCTCGGCCAGCGGCTGCGTGATTTTCATTGCGAGAAAACTCCGGCGTACCGGTTCGGCCAGTTCGAGCGACGCCTTCGCGGCAAGAAACCTGGTGCGATCCGAGCGCTGTGTGCCGGCGGTGGCATCGATCCGCACGAGGTCTTTCAGGCGTTCAGTGCGATCCTGCTGGTCCCCGCTCGATTCGCCAAGCTGCAGCAGGCGATAGCGTGCCTCGATCGACTCGGCGATCGGGTCCGGATAACGCGCAATGATTTTTTCCAGCACCAGCTGTTCGCTGGCCGCCTGCCCGCTGTCCTTATACAGGTCCGAAGCCTTCCAGAGCGCCTCACGGCGGATGTCCTCGCTGCTGCCGGGAGCATCCGCAATTCGCTCGAATTCGCCTGCGGCCGAGGCCTTGCGGCCGGACTCGAGGTAGCTGACCGCAAGCTTCCGGGTCACGTCGTCCGCAAATTCGCTGTCGGGATGGTCACGCCGAAAATCTTCGAGGGCGGCCGAGGCACGGTCCCAAGCCTGAAGATTGACGAGTGCTGCCGCCGCGTCGTATTCGGCCGTCGGGCGGATTTCGGAATCCGGTACGACCTCGCCGACTCGCTGGAAGTGCGCGACCGCCGACTCGAGGTCGCCGGCGTCCCGGGCCTGCTCGGCCTGCCTGTAAATAGACGATGCGATGCGCTCGTTGATCTCCCTTATGGCCTCGCTGTCGTCCGCAGGCGTAAACGGCTGCAAGCGGTAATACGCAGCCTCCGCCTCGACGAAGTTGTCCAGATCGAAGTGCGAGTGCGCGATGACGGTCCAGGCCGTACGAGCCAGCTCGCCCTTGACGGGCGGTTGTTTCCCGACCACGGCCTGGCCAACCGCAATCGCTTGATCGAACTTATTCTGTTCGAACAGGTCTTCGGCGACAGCGGTCAGCACTGCACCGGATTCAGGATGTTCGGGGTAGGTGTCGGCGAACTTCAGGCCGCTGTCGAGATACTGCTGGTGCCACGCGTCCTTCTCCGCGCCCTGCAGAAGTTTCTCGTGATTGCGATAGGAGAGGATCGCGGCGTAAGCCGCCTCGGCCGAATTCTCGTGTACGGGGTAGTCGTATGCCGTACGCTCGTACTCGAACGTTGCCTCGAAGAAGTCCTCGCTCTCGAACAGGACCTCGGCCAGCAGGAAATTGGTATTGGCGGTGTCGGATTCTCCGGGAAAATAGGCCAGGTACTTGCGGTACCAGTTGGCCGCTTCCCGATAGTCGCTGCGCTTGCCTTTCTCCTGAGCCTTTGCATGGTGGTACTGCGCGAGGTCGGTCAGGTTTGCTTTCAGGTGGACAGCAACCGTCTTGTGCTGTTCCGGCGGATTCCGCTCCCAGAACGGGCTGTCCATGCCGTAACGTTCGACGAAATGTTTCTTCCCCTCCAGAACGAGGGTGGGGAATTCACCCCGTTTGTATGCCTCGATGACCTCGACCTGCAGCAGCGGAGACTTCGGATGATAGGGATCCCGCTCGACAAACGCTTCGTACGTCTGGGCAGCATCAACAAAGCGCTGTTTCTCGAGGTATAGATCTCCGAGATTCATGTAGATGACGTAGCCGTACTCCGGATCGCCGCGCTGCGCCAGATAGTTGTCTATACTCTCCGACCCGTCCATGTATGAAAAACTGATGCTGAGCACACGAAACGTGTCTTCAACCAATTCCCTTTCGGCACGGCTCAGCGCTTCGAGTCGGTTGTCGCCATCGGCCAGCTGAATGCCGGTGACCTTTCGATCGAGCAGATCGAAAAAAGGGTCCAGACTCTCACCGTGCAATGCCAGCTTGAATTGCGACCAGCCGAGCTTGTACAGCGACTGCTCGTAGAACTGCGACGAGTCACCGTAGTCGACGACCGCCTGATACGAAGCCTCCGCGTCTTTGTAATTTTTCCTGAGGAAAGACATTTCGCCACGACGAAATTGCACTTCGTCAATTAGCGGAGTTTGTGGATATCGGCGGACGAGCTCGTTCAGTACACGGAGCGCGTCATTCGTCTTACCGGATATCTCATATGCCCGGGCCAACTGGTAAAGCACCGCATCATTTCTGCGATAGTCGGGATAGGCCTCGAGCAAGCGATGAAAAAGCGAGACTGCGGTGTCGTAAGCCGCGCTATCCAGCGCCTCGATATTGCCGGCAAGCTGCTCCGCTTCGGTGGCCTCCAGCTGAAGGTCGCCGAGTCTTCGCATGGCTTCGGCGCGGAGTTCCGGATCGTCGGATACCAGATTGAGAAACGCCCTGTAATTGTCCCGCGCCATTTCCGTGCTGTTGACGATAAGCCTGCCCGGGCGAACTTCGTAAGACTTGTTCTCAAGGCTCTTGATCGTGTCTCCCTTTTTGACGCCGGCATCCGCAGCCGTCGCCAGCAGGGCGATGGCCAACATCGGCCATATGCGCTGCAAACATGCTACGCTCATTGCGAAGCATCCCCCACGGTCGACGACAGATCATAGATAGCCGCAAGTGCGAATCGTGCCTGCACCGAGTAGGTGTCAAGACGTTTTTTCTGGGCCTGCAATTCGCGGACCGCAACCGATTGCAGGTACGCCCGCTGACGCACAATCGTCGCCTCGACGCGGCCCTTCAACAGCGCGATCCGCGGGTTCAGGCCCGCGACCCGGGCGTTGAATTCATCAAATGTCTGCGGCTCGATCCGCATTGTCTCGTCGACGCTGCGTCTCGATCGCTGCGACTCGACGAGGGCCTGCCCCGTGTCCCGGAGTTCCCGTCGAATCTTCCACAGGCGCGCCTTGAACTCCCTGTCCAGATCCCACTGTAGGATGCCCTTCAGCAAACTCAACTTCCCGCGGATTTCCGTCGCTTCGGGGACATCTGCCGCCAGTGCGGGATTGCGTTCGAGCGCCGTGATTTCACCCCATAGTGCGAACTCACGCTCTGTCGCGAGCGCGAGAGAATCTCCGCTTTGCTCGACGCTATTTAGCCTTGCGTCGAAGTCGAGCTTGCGACTGATCAAGCTGTCGAGGTTCGCTCGCGTCAGGCTGTCCTCGATCCTCGGCAGTCTCCCGTTGTACGCGAGCTCACGCGTGTCGAGCATGTTGCGATACACGCCGATATTCTCTTGCCATTTCTCCAGGTTGCGACGCAGGTAGCCGAGATCGCGGTAATTCTTCAGGCCTTCCTGGAATGAATGCGTAGTAAGCAGGTGGAGCAGGTATCGTGACTCCGGGCCGTCCGGCAACTCCTCGAGCTTCCAGTACCAACCGGTGGTCTCGAGGGGATCCTGTTCGAGGAATTCCTCGAATATCGCGCCGGATTCGATATGCGCTATCGCCCGGTCCAGGCGATTCGTCTCTTCGTAGAATGCCTCGACTGCGTTCAGGTAGTGATCGGCCGCCTGGCTGATCGAATCGAGCTTGGCCATCGCGTAGGGAATGGCCAACATGGATTCCTGCACGGCTGAATCAAGAAGGTCGCGGCTGCGCAATTCCATCCAGGGCACGAGTGCCCGCCGGTAGTTATCGATTTCGGCATCTGCCCAGCCGACACCCAGCAGGGCTTTGTTCGAGAACGGACCGGACAGGCGAACCCGCTGCAATGGTGGTTTCGCGGCCATCGGCTGCCCGTCCTTCAAGAAGGCATAGCCGAGCGCCAAATTTGCCTTGTCTCGAAGTGCGCTCAGTTCCTCGTTGTAGGGATCGAGCTTGCCGAGATCATCCAGTATCAGCTCCGCCGCACTCACACGACCGCTTCGGACCATCGCGACGGCAAGATTGAAATTTGCGTAACTGGCCCACTCCGTTTCGCCTTTCCAGTCCTGTAACAGGGCAATCGCACGATCGTACTTGCCCTCGTCAATCAGGATCTGCGCTTGCAGCAAGTAGCGCTCCGACTCGAGCGCATCGGGCAGTTCGCCCTGAACATTATTCAGCGCGCTCTGCGATTCGGCGAGGTACCCGCGCTGATGCCAGATTTTCGCCAGGAAAAACCAGGTTCGGTCCCGAATTTCCGGATTGACGTTCTCGGCAAGCAAGCGCTCGAAGATCTTTGCCGCACGCCGGTGGTGTCCATAAGAGAGATACAAGCCGCCGAGCAGGAGTTCAGACTCGTCGACGTGATTATCGAGCTGCGATTGCTGCTTCGCGGCCAGCAGCCTCACAATGGCCGGGAAATATTCACCCTGATAGAAATAAAACAAAACCTCGCCGTAATGCGGGTCCCTAACGACAGTCGGCTGAGATGCACTGCCCGCGGCAAGGCTATGCCGTGAAACTGCCGCCGCCGCTATGCAGACCCATAGAGTGACGATGATGGCGAACCGAGTGATCAATGATCACTCCCATTCTTTGATCACAAATTCAGGTTGCTGCTTCTTGACTCTGTCACTGATTTCGAGCTCGAGATATTTCGCGCCTATCCCTTTGTCAAATCTTATTGTTGCGCCGCGGCGGTAATCGCGAACATGCGGACCCCTACCGGTGAAGATGGCAATCAGCTCATGCTCACCGGTCTTCAAATTGCCGATGTGAACCCGGTGGACGCCACCGCGCATCAGGGCATTAACCTCACGTTCGGTGTACAGGTAATTGGCGATTTCCTTACCGTCGATCTTCAGATTGACAGAATCCAGTTCGAAGTATTCGCCCACGTCCATCGATATATAAAACGCGACCTGCGAATTGGCCGGGAACAGGAGCTCCTCTTCCAGCAGGTAGAGGTCGCGATTCAGATCGAGGACCTCTTTCTTCAACGACTGAACCTCTTGGTCCAAGCTGCGAAACTGCTGACGTTCCAGCGACGCGTCGGTTTCCGCAGATTTCGACATTGCGAGTGGAGTGCTGGAATCAAGTGTTGCTGCGTCCCGAGCCGCGGCCGGGCCTGCAATCATGCAGATCGCTGCGATACTGAGGTACGTCGATCTCTTCACCATCGTCTACTCTCTCAACAATGCTCGAATCTCGTTCAGGTATTTCTGCTCGTAACCCGGCTGGTACCCGAGATGAACGTGACGCACGGTACCCTCACGGTCGAGCAGTAGAGTTACCGGCATGGCCTCCACTTCGTAGAGCTTACTGACTTGTTTGTCCTCGTCGAACAAAACCGGAAATGTGACGCCGAGCTCATCGACCATCGCCATCGCCCGACGCGAATCATCGTCGATATTGACGCCGAGCAGGCTGAATCCGACTCGTTGGTATCGGCCGTAGAGTTCGTCGAGCAGTGGCATTTCCTGGCGACAGGGCCCGCACCAGGTAGCCCAGAAATTGATCATCACGACATCCCCGCGGTATTCCCTCAGACGAAGGTTCTCGCCGGTCGCGCTCTTCAGCACGAAATCGGGCGCCGGTTGTCCGGCAAGGCCTGATGATGCGATGCCGCTCGCGGCAAGGATGGATAACAGTGCTCCCAGCAATGTGATTCTTAGTCCCTTCATCATCCCGTTTCCTTGGCTGGCTGCAGGTACGATTGTTGCTCGATATAACGCTCGCACGATCCCCCGGGGCAGGGCCCCGCAGATTGGGAAATCGTTGATCGGCTGCTGCCCAAAAGCGGCGATCGACGCCAGATTTCAATGCCTCATGGTGACAGTCGGACCCCGCCTGGGCAGTGATGATCGTCACAAATGGCCGGTCCGGTCTGAACATAACTCCGCCCTGTCGACCATTGGGAAAAAAAGGGGTCGGAGCCCCTTTTTCTCGCGCCAACAGTACTCTGACCCCTTGCTAATAATCAGGCTATGAGATTGAATTTAAACTAAAAATCCGTCTGCTTTCGGCCACACGCGGGGTCGCGCTCCTGTCACGAAGGGCAGATGTTTTCGCCCCAAGCCGATTATTCGGAGGGTTCCGGGCCGGCTTCGGGCGGCTCCAGTCCGTCCGAATAATACAGTCGATCGTCGGCATCGATGACGATGCCCTCGTAGTCGGGCAAGGTGGCGATCAGCCGCAGTCCCCGATCGACACCGAGGACGAAAACCGACGTCGAAAGGGCGTCGGTGAGCACCGCGTCCGGACCGATGATCGTGGCGCTGCGAACGCCACCAGCGGGCAGTCCAGTCGCCGGCTCGATAATGTGGTGGTAGCGTTTGCCGTCTTCCTCGAAATACCGCTCGTAATCGCCGGACGTTGAGATTGCCTCGTCTTCAAGTGGGATGGACAGGACGACTTCGCCCTCTTTCCTGGGGTCGCGGATCCCGACCATGAACGGCTGACCGCGCCTGTCGCCAAGCAAACGCGAGTCGCCGCCTGCCGTTACTATGCCGTGACGGATTCCACGGCTGCGAAGGAGACCGACGGCGCGCTCGACCGAATACCCCTTGGCAATGCCGCCAAGATTGATCCTTACGCCGGGCTCGAGAAATCGGACGGTGCCTTCCAGCCGGTCGACCTCGACCAGCCGGTAATCGACGTGTTTGAGCTCTTCCCGAATCGTTTCGGCATCCGGGCGTCGGCGCTCCCTGAAGTCGTAGTGCTGTCCGATGCTGTCGTATGTAATGTCGAACGCGCCATGTGTCAGCATCGAAATATCGAGTGAACGAAGAATCAGGTTGAGCAACTCGTCACCGACGCGTACCGGCCCCTCCGCCGCATTTCGATTAATTTCCGAAATCTCGCTCTCCTCTATGTACGTGCTCATCAATCCCTCGATCCGCGCAACTTCCACAAAAGCACTATCGACAATACTCATGCCTTCTTCGGTGTCTTCGTGCCAAAGGTGCACGCTGACCTCGGTTCCCATCAGCGCACGCGTGTCGCCAAGCCATTCCGCATTGGAAGGTATTGAAATTACAGAAATTGCCGCCACAACTGTCGCTAGTGTTACCGTCGGCCAGGGTTTATCCTTGCCGAAAATTTTCTTCAACAGGGAGATGGACTGTGACCTCATTTGTAATATTCCTCGCGATCATTGCCGCGCTTTTTCTTTATGCGATCGGCATGTACAACAGTCTCGTCAATCTTCGCAATCGCGTCAAAAACGCCTTCGCGCAAATCGACGTGCAGCTAACCCGCCGCTATGACCTGATTCCGAATCTCGTCGAAGCCGTTAAGGGTTACATGAAGCATGAGCGCGAAACACTCGATGCGGTCATCAGTGCTCGCAATGCTGCCGTATCGAATCTCGAAGCCGCCAAACTGGATCCTTCCAATGCCGAGGCGATCAGGAAACTCGGCGCGGCCGAGGGTCTCCTCGGCGGTGCGCTCGGACGATTGTTTGCCCTCTCCGAAGCTTATCCCGATCTGAAAGCGAATCAAAACATGATGCAGTTCCAGGAAGAGCTCGCCAGCACGGAGAACAAGGTGGCATTCTCGCGCCAGGCCTTTAATGACGCGGTTCTATCCTACAACAACAGGGCCGAAAACTTCCCGAGTAATATCATGGCTGGAATGTTTCGTTTCGAACTTGCCAGCTTTCTCGATATTCAGTCGGAAGACAAGCGCGAGGTACCGGACGTCGCGTTTACCTGATTAAGCGTGAATTTCTTCGATGCGCAGGACAGCGCCCGGCGTTCGACCCGCTGGCTGGTTGTCGTTTATGTCATCGCGACGATCCTGATTGTCGCCGGCGTCACCCTGACAGTGGCCGCCGCGTTTCTAATGGCCGGCGAGACAGGGCGACCCGCCGACCCGTCAATTCTTGTCGCGGCGGCAATGCTGACTGCCCTCGT
>JBHIDG010000122.1:0-8939 GCA_046760025.1 Woeseia sp.
GAGCGCCGCGCGGCCGGTCACCGGTCCCCGGTCGGGATCGAACCAGACGATGGCGCCTGTCGGACAGCGGTCGATCGCGCTCCTGACATTGTGATTCATGTCGTAATTCACGACCGGCAGGTTGTCTTGCATCGTTATCACGCCCTCCGGTGCGTCGACGGCGCATTTACCGCAGGCGTCACAGGCCACCTCACAATGCTCGACAGCCGCATCGCCCTGTTCCAGGTTCTTGCAGGCGACCCAGAGCCGGTGACTGATCGGGTGCAGTGAAATGAGGTCTTTGGGGCAGGCATCCACACAATCACCACAAGCCGTGCAGGCGTCGTCGATGACGATCGGCAGTTCGTGCTCGTTCATGACGATCGCATCCGGGTCGCAGACGACCTCGCAGTCTCCCAGCCCCAGGCATCCCCAGAAGCAGGCCTTGCCGCCTCCGGCGACCAGCGCCGCGGCGCGGCATGAACGCAGGCCTCGGTACAAGGCACGGTTGCGGGCCACGTTGGTGCCGCCGGCGCAGGCGATCCTCGCCACGACTTTTTCCTCTGCGCCCACGTCTACCCCCAGATATTCGGCGATGAACTCGCGTTCGTCTTCGCTGATCACGGTGCACTTGCCGGGCAGGGCGCTGCCGTCGACCATCGCCTCGGCCAGGCCCAGACAGCCCGGGAAACCGCATGCGCCACAGTTCGTCTGCGGCAGCAACTCATGCGCCGCATCCACACGTGGATCCTCCTCGACATGCAGCTTGCTGTGCGCCAGCACCAGCAGGGACGCAAACAGGAAGCTCAATGCGGCCAGCGTCGTTACGGCAATTATCATGCGCTCATACCATGCCTCCCGATGATCCTTCTCATTCTAGAGGTGGTTCGGCGAAGGCCCATTGTGGAAAGCCCGTACAGAAATGCGTCTCTATACGACATAGCGTGACCCTACGGAAGAATGGCCGGAACCGGCATCGGCACCGGAATGGGCGGTGCGATGACCGCCGAGGCGGAGCTACTTTGACCAAATCAGTTGCGAATGTCGGGCGACAACCGATGGATCTGCCTATGGCCCAGGTTCCCAGGGGACGGGTACATGTCATCTCGGAGCGCTGCAAGCAGTGTGATTTCTGTATCGCCTTCTGTCCCACCGAGGTGCTGGTGTACTCGGAGGACATCAACGCCAAGGGATATCACTATCCCGTGGTGGCACAGGGCAAGGAGTCGTCCTGCGTGCATTGCGGCTTCTGTGACCTGATGTGCCCGGAGCTGGCGATCTACACCACGGAAGTCTCCGACGAGCAGAACGCCAAAGGCGAACCGGATGCCGGATAGCGCAGCATCGCCAAGCGTGCAGGTCGATCTCGAGCCGCGCACCCTGACCGGCACCCATTTCATGCTGGGGGATCACGCCTGCGCCGAAGGCGCACTGGCGGCCGGCCTCGATTTTTTTGCCGGATATCCGATAACGCCGTCGACTGAGATCGCCGAGCATCTCGCACGTCGGTTACCCGCGCTGGGTGGTCGTTTTGTGCAAATGGAGGACGAACTCGGCAGCATGGCCGCCATCATCGGCGCATCGGCCGCCGGCGCCCGTAGCCTTACCGCGACCTCCGGCCCCGGTTTCAGCCTGATGATGGAGAACATCGGGCTCGCGGCCATGATGGAGCTTCCCTGCGTGGTCGCCGACGTCCAGCGGGCCTCGCCTTCAACCGGCTTGCCGACCATGGTGGGGCAGTCCGACATCCTTCAGGCGCGGTGGGGTTCTCACGGCGACTACGGCATCATCGCTTATTGTCCTGCATCGCCCCAGGAGTGTTTCGACCTGACCGTCCGGGCATTCAACGAGGCGGATCGGTACCGGGTGCCGGTATTCATCCTGATGGACGAAGTCGTCGGACACATGACCGAGCGCGTGGTGATACCGGCGGCCGATGATGTGCCGCTGACCCGGCGCAAGGCGCCAAGGGATGCGCCAGGTGACAAACCATTCCTGAGCTACCAGCCGGACGAGGACCTGGTTCCGCCGATCGCACACGCCGGCGAAGGCTACCGGGTCCATATGACCGGACTGACTCACGACGAACGTGGTTATCCTTCCATGTTTGCCGAATCCCACGACAAGCTCGTCAATCGCCTGGTCGACAAGATAAGGCTCAACGCCGCGGATATCGAGATGTACGAGGAGATCAGTGTGGACGATGCCGACACGATCGTCGTATCGTTCGGCTGTACCGCGCGCTCGGCCCGCCACGCCGTCAACCAGGCCCGCATGGAGGGTTTGAAGTGCGGCATGCTCAGACTGATTACCGCATGGCCGTTTCCGGAAAAACCCATCCGACAGCTCATCGAGCGAGGTAAGGTCAAACGATTCATCGTTCCCGAAATCAACCTCGGTCAGCTACGGCGTGAAGTCGAGCGGCTGACGCACTTGCCTGTCATACGTTTGAACCACGCCGGCGGCACCATGCCCTTGCCGGACGCGATCCTGGAGTTGATCAGATCATGACCGCCAGCGAACAGCCTATTCAGGCCGCCGCGAGCATACACCCGATAGACGGCCTGCTGCGCGCCGATCGCCTGCCGCACATTCTCTGCCCGGGCTGCGGCATCGGTACCGTGATTCATGGTTACGCACACGCGATCGCCGGATCCGGAATCGAGCAGGACAAACATGTCTGCGTCTCCGGCATCGGCTGCAGCGGCAGGGCGGCGGGCTACGTCAACGTCGACTCCTACCATGCGACACACGGGCGTGCGCTGCCGTTTGCCCTGGGCATAGCCGTCCACAATCCGGAACTCAACGTAACGGTGATCAGCGGCGACGGCGACCTCACGGCGATCGGCGGCAATCATCTTATTCACTCGGCCCGCCGCAACGTCAACCTGAACGTCATCTGCATCAACAATTTCACCTACGGCATGACTGGCGGCCAGGTCGGGCCGACGACGCCCGTCGGCGCCAAGGGAACGACGGCGCCGTATGGTGCCGTGGAGCATCCGTTCAACCTGCCCTACCTGGCGAAGGCCACCGGGGCGGTATTCGTTGCCCGCTGGACCATACTGCACGTGCGCGAATTTCAGGATGCGGTATTGCGCTCGATGAAAAAACAAGGCTTTTGTTTCATCGAGGTGCTGGCGCCGTGCCCGACCAGCTTCGGTCGAACCAACAAGATCGGAGACGGCCTGCATGAGGTGGAGATCTACCGCGAGCGGTGCCGCATCCACAACGGAGCCCGGAATCTCGAGGATCTCGATATCGACCTGATCGATAAGAACAAGCCGATAACGGTGGGCAACTTCGTCGATATCGAGCGCAAACCGTTTACGGTGTGACTGGCGGCGCAGGAAAATGGCAGGCACCGATAGCAGCAGCACGAACTCGACCATGCAGATCCGTTTCGGCGGCGTTGGTGGCCAGGGCATGGTGCTGGCCGGCCGGCTGCTCGGCAAGGCCGCCGCACTGTTCGATGGCAAGGAAGCGGTTTGCACCCAGACCTATGGACCGGAAGCGCGTGGCGGAGCGTCCAGAGCAGACGTCGTCATCTCCGACGGCGTGGTGGATTACCCGTTCGTCACGGAAGCAGACGTGCTGGCGGTCTTTTTTCAGGAAGCGTATACGAGATTCCGCTCGCGGCTCAGGCCCGGCGGACTGCTGATCGTCGACTGCGGCCTGGTTCAGCCCGTCGAAGACGAGGAAAACTGTTTCGGCCTTCCGGCTACCAGGATAGCCGAGGACCTCGGCAACCGGTTGGCCACGAACGTCGTGATGCTGGGTTACCTTGTCGGAAAAACCGGCGTGGTCAGCCATGAGTCGGTGGAACGGGCGATTCGCACGACGGTCCGGAAACACCTAATAGAGCTCGACCTCAAGGCGCTCGACGCCGGCATCAATCGTGCGCAAAGCGACGAACAATCGTGACGGATTCGATACTGGTCATCGGTGGCGGCGTTGCGGGGCTTCATGCCGCCTTGGAATGTGCGAACGCCGGGGCTCGTGCTGTGGTCGTCGAGCAAGGGCCCATCGTGGGTGGCAGAATCGCGGCGACAATGACAGATGCGTCAGCCATCGGCGACCGTGCGGAAGGAATCGGCACGCCACTGTTCGAGGCGCTGACCCGCAACGACAATATCGAGATCATTACCCTTGCCAGCCTGGCCGGCGTCGAGGGGCGGCCGGGGAATTTCACCGCGTCGATTCGCGAGCGCGCCCGTTTCGTGACCGATGCCTGCACGCGTTGCAAGCTCTGCCGCGCGGTATGCCCGGTCGTCCTGCCGAATGAGTTCGACGCAGGCCTGACCTACAGAAAGGCGATTTACACGCCCATGGGAGAGACCTTGCCCGAGGCATGGGTCATCGACATAAAGAACTGTCTCAACACGCCGCCGAACTACCTGCCCTGTCAGCGATGCGTCGAGGTCTGCGACGACGACGCCATACATTTCAATATTCCGCTGGACACCGTTCACGAATGGGCCGTCGGCGCCATCATTCTCGCCCCGGGGTTTGAGATCGACCAGAGCGCGGATTTCACCGGTCTGGGCTATGGTGCGCACCCGGATATCGTGACCTCGGCGGAGCTTCAGCGATTGCTGGAGGCGCCCGGCCCGACCGGCGGCTATGCATCGAAGCCCTCCAACGAAGACTATCCGGAAAGCGTCTTGCTGGTGCTCGACGAGCTTTCGCAGTTCGCCCTGACTATCGTTGCGAGTCAGGTACATCAGCTCCTGGAGCAGGACGTAGAGACGGTCGCGGTCCTGGTCCTGTCCCAGCTGAGCGGCAAGACCGAGCAGGCGGAGGTGCAGGACCTTGCCGGCAAGACAGGGATAGAGGTTCACAATGGAGCGATGCTCGAGGTGGAGCCGACGGCGGATAATACGCTGAACGTGTCGTATGAAGATTTCTCGGCCAATCAGTACGTTCAGCAGAGCTACGACATGGTGGTGCTCTGCTCCGACGTCAAGCCCCCGGACAGGCTGGCGGAGCTGGCGCAGACTGCCGATATCGAGCTTGCCGATAATGGCTACATCGCCGTCAGTGGCGCAAACGGCGCCGGTGTTTCCACGACCCGACCGGGAATCTTCGTGGCCGGTTGCGCAAGCGGACCGAAAAACATCAAAGACAGCTTGAATGATGCGCAGACTGCGGCGAGCCGCGCACTGGATCAGCTGGATCCCAGATTGCTGGGATCTGACACCGTATCGGATCAGCCAAGACCGGAGACGGAAGCCCGCCCGGAGATCCCTCTGGACGACATGCGTGCCCGGATCGAACAATTGCTATACGCGCTGATCAGCCGGGATGACAATTGATGGTCGCCGCCGCGGGCGGGATCCCGCGTCGCATGTCATTCGGCCGAATGATATGCCCGAACAGCCCGGCAATACGGGTATACCGAATGCACCAGAGTAGCGACCGCGATAGACAGCGACCCGCATTGGTACTACCGTGCCGGAGGGCAAAACGACTGTTCGAATCAATGTGACAGGAGACGCTCATGCGGCGAAGATTACTCGAGGCACTGACGTATCCACGATTATTCGTACTGGAAAAAATCGATCTCGCGGACTGTCCGCAGAAAAGACTGTTTGACGCTTCCTGCGACCGCTGTTGCGGCTGCGGCCTCAAGCAGGAATGTCACTGGTTGCGCTGCCTCAACGACTTCGCCGATTTTGCAGGCAAGTCTGCCCATACCATGCACGCGTCGCTGCTGTACAGCATCGGCCTGATCGAGGCGCATAACGAACAGATGCAACATAACTCCAGAGCCTGCACCTGCGAATCCTGTACCTGGACCAGGGACGCCCGGCAACTGACCCGGGAATTCTCCAGGCAATTCACCTGGACGAACGACACAGGCCGGCGCGACGCGGGTTGCTGGTCACAGACACCCTGACAGGCGCACCGCACCGACGCGGCGATTTCAGCCGTCACCCTTGAGCGGGCCCCGGAAGTCAGCTACTGCCGGATGATCCTTTCAAGGTCTTGGCGACATCGACGACCACGATCAGGATCGCCAGCGCGCCCAGAACCGCCGGCACGATGTAGATATCACCGTAGGCGACGCCGGTCCACCATTGCCCGAAAAAGGAAGCGCCGAGCTGCGCGCCGACGTATGCGATCACCACCTTCGAGAGATACGACCACATGCCCGGCGTCACGTAGTACTTCAGCGGATAATGGAGCACGCCAGCGACAACCACGGCTATGATAAGCAGAACAAGGAAACTGATGAAATCCATGACTACCTCCGTTTGAAAATGCCTCCAGCGAAGTGCAAACAAGCTTGACGTCACATTGTCAGTCAGGCGACGCAGGCACGAACACGGAATACCCTCGCCGGCAAGCGCCCGGCCTGATACCGGGCGGGTGCCGCTGCATCCGATGCCTGCTGCTTCGTTACCACCTTTCAGAAGCTGATCGTTGCTCTATTGATTGTAGTCCAATTATCGAGCGTGGCCGGACCGCTCCGGCAGGTATTCGATACGCTTGAGTGTGCCGTGGTCGAATATCAGGATGGCCGGGAATCGCCCGAAGCCCCGCTCGTAAATCCATTGCTCGGAAAAAAATGTGCCGCTGAGCCGGGCGAAGCCGCTGACTGATCGGCTTCGCACCGGTCCCGTTTCGATGACTCGATGCTTCGGCGGGCCACATTTTTGCAGCACATAGGCCATGGGGACACCCGGCTCGATGAGCTTACCCTTGCAACGCATGGGCCCCATCGCGCTGCTTGCTGTCGCCATGAGGCACGCAGCGAGTGCCCAGACTGTCAGCTGCTTTTTCATCTTTCGATCGGGGGCCACGCCTATATTTATAGTGTAGCAAATGAACCACGGCCTCAGACTGCCACCCTGCCGTTCGTCGCGCACGCGCCGGACGCCCTTTCCGGGGTTTTCCCGGTTCGGCTAAGCTATCGGGACCGATAACCTCAGCACGAGGAATGAGTCCGTGACCAACATCCGCGTCGAGTGTTACGCGGGGTACCGCGGCGAGGAGACACCGCGGCGTTTCTACCTGGGCCGACAGGCCGTCGACGTCCTCGAGGTGCTCGACAGGTGGTTGTCCCCCGAGCACCGCTACTTCAAGTGCCGGGGGGCCGATGAGGCCACCTATATCCTGCGCCACGATACCGGCGCCGATCGCTGGGAGCTGACCCTCTACCTATGCGGCCACACGGCCACGAACCAGGCCGGGCCGGCAGAATGAGCGGGCATGGGGCAGCACGGCGGGCGACGGCCGTGCTCTGGCTGACCGGTGCACCCGGTGTCGGCAAGACCACGGTGATCCGGCGGGTGGCCGAGGCGCTGCCGCAGCATCGCCTGGGTGGCTTCTATACCGAGGAGATTCGCCGGGGAGGTTTGAGACAGGGGTTTCGCCTGGAAAGCTTTCGCGGCGGCTCCGCCGTGATGGCGCATGTCGAATTTTCCAAGCGTTACCGTGTCGGCCGTTACGGGGTGGACGTGGGTGCCATCGACGAGCTTTCGGCCACTGCGCTCTCGGGCGAGCCTCCGGCCGATGTCTATCTGGTCGACGAAGTCGGCAGGATGGAGTGTCTGTCCACGCACTTCATCCGCGCGCTGCGCACACTGCTCGATCAGCCGTGCACCGTCGTCGGCACGATTGCACGCGCCGGAGGCGGACTGATCGCCGAGCTCAAACGGCGGTCCCAGATTGTCTTGTGGGAAGTCACTCACGATAACCGCGACGACATGCCGGCCCGCGTTCTCAGCTGGCTTGATTGCACAGATCAGTAGATTCCTGATCGTCGTTAAGGGCGATCAGGCGTCGACCAGTTCGGAAAACATTTCGGTCCATTCCCGTGGGTTTCGCGGATATCTGTTCGTGCATCAGCGCCGGTAAATGCTGCTGAGCAGGTTTTTACCGGAATTGTCCGAAACCTCAGCCATTTGTTGCCCAATTTCCCGCTATCTGTCTCAGTCATTGATAGCAATTCCGGACAGTTTGGTGACTGTCTCCAAGATCAGAATATGAAATAGCCTGTACTGACTTGTTGACACAAAAGTAACCTATACGTTACCATCTCTAATGATCGAAATTGAGGAATACCTGCACGAATCAGGTCAATCGCCATTTGCCGACTGGTTTAGCGGGCTCGATGCCCGGGCAGCGGCAAAGGTGGTTGTAGCCCTGGAGCGTATTGAGCGTCACCTGATGGGCGATGTACGGCCCGTCGGTGAGGGTGTCTCCGAAAGACGAATCGACCTTGGACCGGGCTATAGGTTTTATTTCGGATCGATCAGGGATGAACACAGGACTACGGGCATCGTTTTGTTGTGTGGCGGCACCAAGAGACGCCAGAAGAGGGATATCAAGATTGCGAAGTCGTATTGGAAAACATACAAGGGCCGCAAGCGCAACGGAGAACTGTAATGGCGCTGACACGAAGCTTTAAGGAAACGGTACGGGCACGCGCGCAGCGTGATCCCGCTTTTCGTCTTGCCCTGATTCAGGAAGCCATCGAGCAACTGATCGATGGCGATGCCGATGCTGGCCGTAATATTCTTGGAAGCTATATTAATGCAACTATTGGCTACCCCGCCCTGGCATCGCTAACCGGCAAGAATCCGAAAAGTCTAATGCGAATGCTGGGACCGAATGGCAATCCTACTGCCGAAAATCTCTTCAACATCATCCACCAGCTCAAGAAGCAAGACGGTCTGGAATTTGATATCCGTGTCAAGCAGGCCTAGGCAACGGTCGGACCAGCATCGATTGGCTTCGGCGATTTGCAGACGAGACCGCACGAGCAATACGTGGCGGAAGTTCAGCACAAATGGCCATACTTTTGGACAGCAGGAAGTCCGGGAAGGGACACGAACTTATCAATTAGATGGTGGTGATGGGCGGACTTGAACCGCCGACCTACGGATTGTGAATCCCCGCGATTAGTGAGTCCCCTCAATCACTTAGACGATTTCACCTTAGAAATTACTCGT
>JBHIDG010000123.1:0-8936 GCA_046760025.1 Woeseia sp.
ACCCGCGGGAGATTACCAATGCCAACAAAGCCCCGATTCGTTACCTGCTCGATACTCCTCATTAATATATGTGTTCACGCGGCCCCGGCTGACGACTTTCATGCGCTGCTCGATGAGGCGTGGGAGTGGCAGCTCGTGCAATACCCGGTTTTCGCGTCATCCCTCGGCGATCGCCGTTTTAACGACCGGTGGGGCGACTCCAGCATCGAGGCGATCCAGGCACGCCACGATCAGCGGCAGCTGTTCCTCGATCGTCTTCGGGCCATCAATCCGTCTGTGCTTGGTGACAACGATCAACTCAATTACGACCTGTTTCGCCGCGAGTTGCAAAACGCGATCGACGGCCATCAGTTCAGGTTCTACCTGATGCCGATCAATCAGCGCGGGGGTGTCCAGTCGCTCGAAACCACGGCCGAGCAGCTTCGCCTGCAAACGGTAAGAGACTACGAGGACTGGCTTGCACGCATGGCGAAAGTTGAAGACGTTATCGAGCAAACCAGGGCACTGCAAGAACAGGGACGGAAGCTGGGCTACATGACGCCGAAAGTCATCCTGGAACGCGTCCCGGATCAACTCCTGCTGCAAACCGTCGATAATCCCGGAGACAGCCCGTTCTTTGCCGCATTCAAGAATATGCCGGATACGATGTCGGACGAGGACAAGACCCGCCTTCAATCCTCGGCGAGGGAAATAATCAGTGAATCGATTGTCCCTGCATACAGGGACTACAGCCGCTATTTCACAGACACTTATTTGCCGAAAAGCCGGGAGAGTATCGGTGCATCGGAGCTACCGAACGGTAAAGCGTTTTACGAGTACCGCACGCGCCTCTATACCACGACGCGAATGACGCCGGACGAAATCCATCGTCTCGGTCTTAACGAAGTGAAACGCATTCGCGACCAGATGCAATTGACTATTGACGAACTCGAATTCGAGGGCAGCTTCGCAGACTTCCTGGAATTTCTACGCACCGATCCGCAGTTCTATTACGACGATCCGGACGACTTGTTCGAGGCCTATCTCGCAACCTGCAAGCGTATCGATCCCGAGCTCGTCAAGCTGTTCGGCAAACTGCCGCGCATGCCATACGGCCTCAGGCCGATTCCCGACAACATCGCACCCGACACGACGACCGCTTACTACAGCCGTCCTGCTGCCGACGGCAGCCGTGCCGGCTATTACTACGTCAACCTCTACAAGCCCGAAGTCCGGCCCAAGTACGAGATCGAGGTCCTGAGCGTGCACGAGGCAATGCCCGGCCATCATTTGCAGATCGCGCTAGCCCAGGAACTCGAGGACGTGCCCAATTTCCGGCGGTTCTCGGGATTCACGGCTTTCGTCGAGGGCTGGGGCCTGTACAGCGAGGCCCTCGGTCACGACCTGGGCCTTTATAAAGATCCGTATTCGAAGTTTGGCGCTCTGACCTACGAAATGTGGCGTGCCGTTCGCCTCGTCGTCGACACGGGCATGCATTACAAAGGCTGGACACGGCAACAGGCAATCGATTTCTTCAAGGACAACGCCGCAAAGACCGAGCTCGACATCATCAACGAGATTGATCGCTATATCGCATGGCCCGGTCAGGCGCTTGCCTACAAGATCGGTCAGCTCAAGATGCTCGACCTTCGTAAAAAAGCCGAGCAGACACTAGGTGACGAGTTCAACATACGCGCTTTCCATGACGAGCTGCTTGGTGCCGGCGCGATTCCGCTGGAAGTCCTCGAAACAAGGATGAATCGCTGGTTGACGCGACAGATGCAGTAGGCCCGCCCGATCGAATGAAAAATTACTTTGCCGCACCCGGTCTACCAAACGAAGGAGGTGGAGCATCGTTGAGCGGCAAGGCGGCCTGTCGTTCCGCCGCGAATTCACGGCGGGCGATTCTGGCGCGGGCAACGGGATCGGCTTCTGAATCGAAGATCTCGTCGATCCTTTTCAGGCGGTGAGAGAGGCCGGCGCAGTTTGCGATCTGTATGTTGAGGCCGGGCCGCGCATTCATTTCGAGGATTAACGGGCCCCGGTCGCGATCGATGACGATGTCGACGCCGAGATAGCCGAGTCCGGTGACCTCGAGTCCGCGGGCCGCCGATTGCAGGATGAAATCCCAGTGAGGAATGTACAGACCGGCGATCAGTGCGCCCGTGTCCGGGTGTTCGTCGACGACGTCGTTCCCAAGCACTCCCGTTAATGTCTCTCCCGAACTGAGATCGACGCCGGCACCGACTGCGCCCTGATGAAGGTTTGCCTTACCGTCAGAGGTCCTCGTCGGCAGGCGAACCATTGCCATGATCGGATAGCCGCGATAGACGATGACCCGGATATCCGGCACACCCTGGTAGCTGACTTCGGTGAACAGCGGATCGAACTTGACGCAATACTCGATTAGGGCCGTATCGGGGTTGCCGCTCAGGCTGTACTGCCCGCTGACAATGTTCGACACATGATGTCTGAGCTCCGATTCCGTGAGCAGCAACCCGTTGATCATTCGATAACTGCCGCGTTTGCGGTAGCTCTGGCCGGCGATGACGAGGATGCCGTCGCCGCCCGACCCGCGTGCAGGTTTAATTACGAAGCTCTGACGCTCGGCGACGATGTCGGGGAGCTTGCGAGTATCCGACTGGCTGCGGATCAGCCCGTATAGCTCCGGTACCGCCATGCCGGCTTCCAGCGCGAGTTGTTTGGTCAGGACTTTGTCGTCGACCCGCGGATAGAGTCGCCGGGGATTGAGTCTCATGATGAACTCGGCATTGCGCTGGTTCAGGCCGAGCACGCCGGCAGTATTCATTCTCCTGGAGAAGTCGAGCATTTCAATTGCCTGCCAAAGCTTTGAACCGGCTGAGCTCGACGAGCCGGTAACCCGTGTAGCGCCCCAGGAGCATCACTACGGCGAGAATGACCAGCAGCAATTCCGGGAAAATGAATACGATGTACTCGAGCCAGTTCATGCCCATGGCAAGGTAGGCGAATATCGCCACGATCAGGCTGCCGGCACCGGCCCGCATCGCGTCGGTCGGACCACGCTCTTCCCAGACGACCGACATGCGCTCGATTGTCATCGCGATGATGACCATCGGAAAGAGTGCGACAGAGAGACCGGTCTCCATACCGAGCTTGTGCGAGACGACGCTTATCACGAGCATCAGCAGTACGACGACAATCAGGACGGCGCCCAGCCGCGGCACGAGCAACAGCCTGAGGCGCTCGAGCAAGAAGCGAATGCTCAGGCCGAGGGTTACGAGTAGCGTGAACAGGATTACTCCCCAGAACAGCTGTGTTTCGCGGAAAGACAGGGCGATCAACACAGGCATGAATGTGCCGAAAGCATCGATGCCGACGACATTGCGAAGGAAGACCATGACCAGCGCACCGATCGGGATCATCAGCAGTACGGCGTACACGGCCTGAGTCGAGATCGGCAGGCTGAACAGGGAAAAGTCGACGAGCCCGGACAACTCTGCTGCCGCGCGTTGTTCCGCAATGGCGATTGAATCGATGTGATTCTTTTTGACGGCGAAATTTACTTCGACGTTGCTGCCGCCCTCGACCCTGACGAGCGGCTCGCTGCCACGCCACCAGATCAGGTAACGGTCCGGCAGGCTTTCTTCGCCGGTATTCGAATTGAAGTAGCGCCACCGGTCCCCGTCGTGGATCTCGAGCCATGGCAACGGATCGACCCGGCGCTGCTGGTCTTGCAACACGATACCGCGGATCATCCGCGCGGGTATCCGGGCCGACGCCAGAATGGTCGTAATCGTCTGCACGAAGTCGGCCGAGTTTTCCGCGTCAGCAAAAAGCAGCTCGACATTGGCATCAGGCGACGGATCGTTCACGAGCCGCAGTAACTCCGTTGTAAACGAGGGCGCATCCGCCGAGTGTTCCCGCACGTCGGAGACAATGACATTAACCGCAGTCTTGAACGGTTCGTTGATGACGGGCGGGGGTGGGAACGGCGGTGTCGTGTCCGACTGATCGCTGCCGGTATCTTCGTACACGACGCGACGATAATACAGGGTCTGTGGGCCGTCGGAACGGCGCACGGCCCATTGCGCCTCACGCCCACCGCTAACGTAGTTGAGGCTGAATCCGTATCCCTTCGATACGTTGTACTCGCGCAGCATGCGAAAGCCGGGCGTCAGCGTCGGAATCTGAAGATTGGCCTTGATCGAGCCCGGCCCGCTGTCGAAATGAATCGATGTTTCAACCGTCCAAACCGGGGTTTTCTGGTTGTCCGTGACAGGGAACCCGAGCGCCTGCCACTTGTAGATGAACATCGAGAGTCCGATCGCCGTGAGTATCGCGGCCAGGGCATATACGTATCGCAAGGTCACTGCGCGTCAATCCCCAGGGCTACCTGCACGGCGTGCTCCCGGATCGGCCCACTGCTGTTAAAGAGCCGCATGCCGCTGCCGCGCAGCTTCTCGATTGAAGACGATTTAGATGAAAAAAGACGGTTCAGGCAATCGATGAAGTAAAGCATTGTCGTGTTGGCGCCCTTACGGGCGCGTTCGTAGCGACGCAAGACGGGCAGGTCTCCCGGGTGTTCGCCCTCGCCTATCGCAGCGTCGATGACGCTGACCAGTTTTGCCGCATCGGCCAGGCCGAGGTTCGCGCCCTGTCCCGCAAGGGGGTGAACGGCATGCGCCGCGTCGCCGATAAGCGCGAGACCGGGGCACGCGTACTTGTTCGCGTGCTGTGCCTTGAGCGGGAACGACCCCCGTGGACCTTCGGACGTGAGCTGCCCAAGCACGTAGCCGCTTGCCTCGCTCAGCATCTCGGACAGTTCGTCGTTGGACGCCGCCATCGCATGCTCTGCCTGACGTGGACTGGTCGACCACACGACTGACACGCGACCGTCGGCAAGCGGCAACAGGGCGATGGGGCCGCTGCGCAGGAAGCGTTGCCACGCCGTGTGCCGGTGACTGAATTCCGGTCGCAGGTGAGTCACGAATGCCGTCTGCGGATAGCGCCAGGCTTCGACAGAGATCTCGGCGCTTTGGCGCACAAGTGAGTCCGCACCATCCGCGCCGATGACCAGGTCCGCGGTGATTGCCTTGCCAAGCTTGAATTCGACGGAGGATCGATCATTCGTTTTCGTCATTGATTTGATCGGAGTTTCAAAATGCACCACCCGATCGAGCGTGTCGAGTTTTCCAAGCAGTGCGTGGCATATCAGATTGTTCTCGATGATGAACCCGAGTTCAGCAACGGCGAACTCGGCCGAATCGAAGCGCAGCGCGTCCGGCCCGTCGGCCCACCCACCCGAGTCCCACACCCGCATATCGCGATACGGACAGACACGTTCACTCTCGATTGCCTCCCAGACGTCGATCGATGCAAAAATATTTGTCGAACCGGATGCAATTGCGGACACACGCAGTGAAATTTCGTTCGATATGTCGAAGGCCGGTCTCTTGCCTGCGTCGACGACCGTGACGTTGATCTGCTCCCGGTGCTTGCTATGTGTCAGCAGTGCGGCGGCGGTCAATCCAGTGATGCCGGCGCCGATGACGACGATGTCGTATTCACGTTTCACTCGAGCGGGACCCCGCGAGATAATCTGGGTAGCGGTCCGGCGAGACCCATCATGTGCTTGGCGAAAAGTGATCGAACCCCGGGCACGAGATCGAAGCCCAGCATTCCAAGGTTTCTCAGCACTCCTACCGGCGCACTTGCGCTACCGAACACGCGAACAATGCCGTCGGTGATACGAACGAGCTTTCGCTGGTCAGCGCGCCGCCAGTCGACGAATTCGTCGAGGATATCCGCCTTGCCGACGTCGAAGCTGGCGTCCCGGCGGGGACGTGCGTCGGCAATGCAATCCGATAACGCTGCGACATCCCGCAATCCGAGATTGAACCCCTGGGCGGCAACCGGGTGCAGGCCGTGTGCGGCGTTGCCGATCAGTACGCATCTCCCTGCCACGAGTCTGCTTGCCTTACTCAGGGCAAGCGGGTATGCCGCCCTGCGGCCGACCCGCGAGAATATACCCAGCCGCAAACCGAAAACGGCTTGTAACTCGTTCGTGAATGCCTCGTCGGTGAGATGCATGACTTCGTCTGCCTTGGCAGATGGCAAGGTCCATACAAACGCCGCACGATCGTCCGCGACCGGAAGCAAAGCAAGTGGGCCGGTATCGGTAAATCGCTCGAAGGCGCGATTCATCGGCGGTTTCTCCGGTTGCAAATTGCCGACCACGGCGAGTTGGTCGTAATCGATGCGTGAAGCGCCGATGCCCGCCAGCTTGCGGACCACAGAGTTTGCCCCGTCGGCAGCGACCAGCAGGTTGCAGGTCAGACGTTGTGATTTACCGTCCGGTTTCTCAATCTGGACGGATGTCAAATCTTGATGCAGGTCGACAGCGGTCACTTTGCCGGGGCAAATTGTCTCGAGTCGGTCGGTCTCGTTCAGCGCCTTGCGCAAAATCTCGCCAAGCGCCCGATTGATTACGACATAGCCCAACGCATCGACGCCCTGCTGATCCGCATTGATATGTGAAAACCCGAAGCGCCCTTTATCGGACACGTGAATGCTCGTGATCGGTGTCGAGAAATCTACTATATTCGGCCAAATACCGATCGCTACGAACATGCGCTGGCTGCTGCGCGACAAGGCTGTCGAGCGGTCGTCGAAACTCGGCTGGCTTTTGTCAGCGGGGACAACGGGCTCGACCACGGCGATACGCAGCTTGAGCGGCGCCAGCGCCAGGGCCAGGCTGCTGCCGATCATGCCGCCACCGGCAATGACGATGTCGTAGTCGTGTATTTTCCGGGTCATGCAGCCATCAGGTTTTCGATGTCATCCGCTTCTTTTACGAGGCCCTTACTGAGGACGTCCGGACCCGCGTTGGTTACGGCGACATCGTCTTCGATGCGAACACCTATATTACGCCAGCGGGCGGGTACTTTGCGGCTGGCCGGGATGTAAATTCCCGGCTCAACGGTCAAGACCATGCCAGACTCGAGCAGGCGCCATTCGTCACCGACCTTGTAGTCGCCAACGTCATGCACGTCCATGCCGATCCAGTGCCCGGTTCGATGCATGAAGAACTGACGATAAGCACCGTCGCGCAAGAGTCGGGGTAATGAGCCTTCGAGGAGCCCGTTTTTTTTGAGCCCGCGGGTTATCACTCGCACCGCCGCATCATGAGGGTCATTCCAGTGATTGCCCTTGCAGGTCTTTCCAATGGCGGCGAGCTGTGCTTCCAGAACAATCTCATAAATCGCCCTTTGCGCAGGCTTGAAGCGCCCGCTGACAGGGATCGTTCTGGTCACATCCGACGCGTAGTAGTCATACTCACAGCCGGCGTCGATCAGTAGCAACTCACCCTTCGCGAGCTGCGCATTGTTGTCGATGTAATGCAGCGTACAAGCATTGATGCCCGTACCGACAATCGGCGGGTAGGAGAGTGTCGCGCCGTGGCGGCGAAACTCGTGAACGTACTCGGCTTCGACCTCGTACTCGAATATGCCGGGCTGCACCATTGCGATCGCCCTCTTGTGCGCGCTGACTGTGATCTTGGCGGACCTGCGCATTGCGGAGATCTCTGCCCGACTCTTGTACAGGCGCATGTCGTGCAGAATGTGATCCAGTGCGACGAACTCATCCGGCGTATGGATACCCTTCGCGTTCCGCGAGCGAAGTGACCTTACCCAGTCAGCCATTCGACGATCAAACTCAGTGTACGCGCCCATCGTGTAATAGACGCTGCTGCATGACTCCATGATGCCTGGCAGGATGTCGTCGATATCGTCAATCGGGAAAGCATCGTCCGCACCATAATGCGCGATCGCCCCGTCAGGCCCGGCGCGCGATCCGTCCCAGCGCTCTTTGTCCGAATCACGATCGCGGCAGAACAGAGTATATTCGCCGTTGTCGCGGCCAGGCACCAGGACAGCCACGGCATCGGGTTCGGCGAATCCCGTCAGGTAATAAAAGTCGCTGTCCTGACGGAAGCGGTACTCGACATCGCGACTGCGGCGGCGCACCGGCGCGCTCGGCAGAATCGCAATGCCGCCGGAGCCGACCATGCGCATGAGCTGCTTACGCCGCTTCAGGAACTCATTTCTGTTCATCGCTGTTAGTGGATTGCCTGGCTTTCCGCCGGCGCCGACCGAAACTCTGCCAGCTCCTCATACGTAAGCTGCACGGCAATGCGCAGGTACTCAACGAGCTCCGCGTAGGCTGCCTCGTTCGTTTCTTCGTCGGAATCTTCATCGACGGTAGCACGAGTGATCTGTAACATGTCTTTGATGATGTCGGCCAACGGATCGCTGGCCAGCCGCTCTCGGAGCGCATCATCAGGCGAGCCCGTCACCAGCCCGTGCAGGAATCCTTCACACCAGCGCGCGATTGCCTCGGCGCGGATTGTTGTCGAATCGGACTCGTCCGGCAGTAACGGTTGAAATTCCGATTGCCGCTCTGCCAGTTGACGATGCGTGTATCCATACAAGGCATCGAGCATCGTTTCGCACTCACGTCTCAGCGCGTCGTCCGGCTCACTACCCTCGAGGACCTGGGTCAGCCAGTCGACGCCCCCCTCAGCCCCGAATAACGCCAGCCTGCTGCACAAGAGGCCGTGCGCCTGTCCGGCATCCCAGCTCGCGCCACAGCGTTTCAGCGCTCTGTCCAGCTCGGCATGATCGATGGCCTGGTTCATATGATGTCTTTCCGAGGTTGCCTGCCGCATATGGCCTTTTGCAGGCGCGAATGATCCCACGTAATGCGCCGACCCGCCATGCAAATGGCGATTTCTGCCCGCGTCAAGATTGATTCTGCCTGTTGGCGGCTCTATATTGACGCCATGGCTGAAGGCGGAAATACAATGTTTGAGACCGAACTAAAGCGACTGGAGAAGCGCGTCGATGCACTGGTTCGCGTATGCGACCAGTTGCAGGATGAGAATAAATCGTTAAAGCAAAGGCAGGACACGTTGA